>JAYVFS010000001.1:0-21407 GCA_043772905.1 Saprospiraceae bacterium
GAAAATCTATCGTCTTACGTGCCGCGCAGTTTTTTGTATAAATACTACCCCGTTTATGGAAGCCCGCCAAGTGGTGTGAAAGACATGAACGTAAAAGGCGTAAAAGTGTCAAGCGATGGACTGAAAGTACGTGTCATCATGGATGATTTGCGGCAATACTATATCCATGAGTTGAAGTTAGAAGGCGTCTTAGATGCCGATAAAAAAGAACATTTGGTGCATCCAACGGCTTATTACACCCTCAATAGCATACCAACAGGTGAAAAATTGGCAGCTTCAGACATGAAAATGCAACGTGCACCTGTCGCAAAAGCGTCTGTCAACACCCCCTCAGTACCAAAGGCAAAAACAACTAAAGTTACTAAGACCGTTGCCAAAGTACCCACGTTTGAAGAAATAAAACCCATACTTCAAAAACATACATGTATGGCATGTCATGCAGCCGATAAGAAGATGATTGGACCAGCTTATAAAGAAGTAGCAAAGCGTGGCTATTCAAATGATAAAATCGTGCAATTGATATGGAAACCAGAGCCTAAAAACTGGCCAGGCTATCCAACTGAAATGGCAGCAATGCCTCAAGTGCCGAAAGGCGATGCTTTGAAAATAGCGTCTTGGATTAATTCTTTGAAGTAATAAGCCCCCTCAGTATCAAAACCGAAAATCCTTGATAATCAATTGATTATCAAGGATTTTAAAAATGAACTTATATTTGAAAGACGTTTTTGAGTTAATAAACTGGACTGAAAATAGAAACATATCAGAAAGTGTAGAAGGGTAAAAGACAGGCATTGAGTAAACCGTTTTATCAACTTGTTTCTACTCATACAGCACGGCGTACTTTTATAAAAAATATGATTGTACGGGCATGAATTATGAAATTATCAGTCAAGCAACAGGACATAAAGATTTTGATAGTTTCAAGAAATACAACAAAATGACAGGAGACCGCGCCGCCGTGCAAATGTTTAATTGGGTGAATTAAGACCGCCGCGCCGCCGTGCCGCGTGTTGCTCCCCTCAGTATTACGAAGTGATTTTAAAAGGTAACGATATAAATTTAGAAAGAATGAATCAACATATTCCCGATTTACAAAAAGCATTAAGGCATTACGCTAAGCAAATAGAATTTGCATTAAAAACATTGAGGCTGACGTATCAAACATTTTGGGAACAAACCAACCTTGCAAAAGCTGGCGAATATTCTAAAATGTATATGGACTGTTATATGAAAACTCCTGATAATCAGACACATCCACCATTTAAACAGGAATATTATGAAGTGTTATATGAAGGAAATTATTTGAATTTACCTGATGATGAATATAAACATCTTTCGGGACTATTAGGAGTTTTGGGAATTGATACTTCAAATGGTTTTAAAGATTGGCATAATGTATATTTAGAAATTGTTTTTGGTGAAAAGGGAGAATATGAAAGATATTTATCAAATCCAAACACCTATTCTTTTGATTATCAATCTATTTTAAAAAAAGATACCCCCTCAGTAATGCAAAGCGATATTCAATATACTGAAATAGAATCCATAAAAAAAGCACGGATTCACTTTGCAAAACAGTTAAAAACATTTTTAGATACGGGATGCACTTACATTGATTTTTGGAACTCAAATCTTGCAGAGGATATAGGTTTATGTTATTCCAAAATGTGGGATTTATATAGAACCAATGATTATTCCAATGAAAAAGTAAAAGCCATGTTTATTCTTTATGGGATAGACGAAAGAAGTGAGGACGAAAAAAAAAGTATAACTTTCAAAGTAGAGATACCAGCATTTCAGAGAATTGGTATTGATTGCTCATACGGTTTTCAAGAGTGGCATAAAAAATATTGTGAATTGGCTGAACGGGAATGGAATCAATATTCATCAAATCTTGAAAATTACAGTTTTGATTTTTCAATATTTAAAAACAATCCCCCCTCAGTATCAGAACAAGAAAAAAGAAAAATAATGACATCACTAACTCTCCAACAACTCAAAGACAAAGTGAACCAACACATCAGCAAAGCGGAAACCGAAAAGGCGATGAATGTCATCATCAAATGGGCAGATGAAAAAGACCATAAGGATCTTAAAAATGCAATGTCTATATTGAGGGGTCAATGGACAGACTTAGAAAGAGAGTACGTGCGAGGCAAAATGCCTTTTCAAGAACGAACTATCGAATTAAACAAGTTAAGAGACCGTATTTTGGAGTCACTTAATGGGATATAACACATCGTTGTATGCTAAACCGCACTCACTAACGATATTGCTAATTGTACATCTCGTATTTGTTTAGGCTTTAATCTTTTTCATTGTCGTTCATCAATTTAATCAAATCGAATCCGACAGACATTGTTTGTTGATAGGTCATTTTGTGTTTGTTTGTTTGTAAAGATAGAGGAGTTAAAAGAGAGTTTCAGAACATTGTTGTTCAATGACTTGAAAAAATATCTCATTTTGGAATACGATTTAAAACAAAATGAAGACTAACATCGTACTTTTGTCATATTCTTAAATTTTAGATTCAAAAATATGCTCAAAATGAAAATTCAAAAAAAAATACTTGCCCGTGAAATTATTATCTTGTCTTCATTACTTGGTTTGATATGCCTATTTTATTTCGGTATAGAAGTTTGGAATTGGAATGTCAATCGTAATATTGCCAAAACAGAAGGAACAATAAGGCTAATTAACCAAGACTTAGCTGTTAATGCACAGCGTATTGATTCTATTAAAAATCAGCCAAAAAAAGGCAATGATTTGAACGTTTCATCAAACTTAACTAATGATAATGCGTTGAAAGACCTTTGGCAAGGTTTAACAGAAAATATAAGCGGATTTAAGGTTGATTTTGAAACATTTAAATCCGACATGGCAGACCCAAGTAAAAGAAGCAGACTACATGCGACTTTGACAGAACGAGGGCTATATACAAAATCAAAAGACGAGTTTGAAAAACAGTTTTTTTCTTCTTATCTTGTAAAACAAGATAATCCAATATACGATTACCCGTCGGATTATCAAAAGTTTAGAGAGGCGATGTCTGACCCTCTAACACGAAAACCTCACAAAAAACTTGTATTTGTAAAACAAGATAATCCAATATACGATTTTGCAAAGGAAAACGGCATAGAAATTTATAGCCCCTCTTCTTATGAAAGGACATTACGAATACTTCATTCAAAAGAATATAGTGATATGGACTATGAGGATTTTAGGAATAGAGTAATAATTAAATACGGCGAATATGGTCGTACCCCAATGAGAAAAGATGATATTCCTATTTTAACTCAATATTTAGAAATACAAACTGGCAAACAAAGAGCCAAGGATAGTGTTAACATTGTTCGCAATAATTATGAAAGTAATCTAATACCAAATCAAAACCAAACTAAACTAACATTCAATTTTGCGTTCATCGGTTTTTTGTTGGTTTATGTTTTGAGGGGAATAATATTTGCCTTGAAATGGTCAATAAAGACACTAAAAGAGCAGTAAAAGAGCAATAAAAAAGCAATAAAAAACGCCCGTCTCGAATGTGAGACGGGCGTTTTTAGATTTCTCAATAAATGTCGTACTTTTACCATTCATAAAAAATACATTTATAAGTAAATTAATTTCAAAATGAAAAAATTGATATTTATCTTACTAATAGCACCCCTCAGTATATGGGCGCAAGTTGAAAAGAAAGGCGAAATTATTGGCATTTCAGATTTAGTTTTTGTTTGGGACAAAGACACTTGTAACACAAGATTATTTGAAAATTATTTTATAAGTAAAGGTTTGAGTAAAGAAGAAGCAACCTCTATAAAAGCTACTCTTGTTAGTTCGATGTGGAAACTAAAATCCGATTCCATTAGTGTAACAAATGCGATGTTTGCAATTATTGATAAATCTTTCAAAGATTTTGCGGAGGGCAGTCTTTCTGAATATGCGAAATATTATAAGTCAAGTTCTAAATAATTTAATATTCAATAATAGTATGATTTTTTCTTACAATAAAAAGGGCAATGATGATAAATCATTGCCCTTTTTATTTATAATCTACTCATTCTCAATCTTTTATCGCACCAATTGTAGGGGGAATAGGAGTAGTTTTATTTTCCCGAACTGTTTTATGAAAACCGACACATTCGATTTTATAACGTTTCCTGTCTTGGTTTTCAAATTCAGTTACCCCCTCAGTTTGAAGTTGGTGTGTTTTTCTTTCTTTTCATCATAAATTCAACCCATAACTTTCTAAGAAACTTTCGATTTGTTCAAGATTTTCAGCCGTTGCAGAACTATTTAAAAGTAAAAGGATACTTTTTTCTTTGATTTCTTCAAAACTGTATGACCCCGAATAAACAAATTCTGCCAACAATCTTTTATAAAATGCGAATCTTTTGGTATTGACTTCGTAATCCTTTCCTTTTCCTATTTCTAACAATGTTGGTTCTCCTTTGAGTATGAATGAATGATTTGGAAATTTTACGGCTACGTGGTTTTTAATGATGTGCAACAAAGTAGAAAAAAATCGAAATGGATTTTTGAGACCGACTAAAACATTATATCTATCCTTCCTTTCATAATCCTCTGCTCGATAAAACTTCAATCCGATTAAATCAATATATTCAAATTCATCGGCTAAAAAAATATACCTACACCCTTCGTCAACTTGAAAAGTGTAGGTATGCGTTATACAGTATTCGACTTCTAAGGTTTTTTGCTGTCCTTCAAAAACAACCTCATAAGACCGCCTTATATCAATTGCCTTGAATTTTTCATTCATATAGCATAAGACCGATTTTTGTTACGTACCGCCCAAAGTTCTGACTCTGGTACATGGGTAAATAAACGACTTTTGAATTTAGGTTTGTCAAGTTCTAAAAATTTAACATCTAAGTATTCAATATACTCTTTGACCGTATCAAGAAAACTGACCAAACTTTCATATAGGTGCAATTCTTTTTCATCTGAAATAGTTGAAGGCGTTTTAATCTCACCTATTTTATCAAAAAAAGGTTTTGCAGTATCGTAAAGAATCCTTGATTCTCTGTAAGATTCAGAATCAAAGGATTCGTTTTTTTGCATTTCGGATTTAAGATTTACTCTCATACTCTCAAATATTTTAGGTAAAAATTCAAAGAATAATTGTTTACTCAAATACGTAAAAGCAGCCTTATGAATATCGTGAGAATATACAATATAAATGTCTTGTGCCTCTCTTACATAAGTGACTGCCTTACTTTGCCAACTATAACGTTTATCGTCGGTTAGTACTAAAGGGGGCAAAAGAGGAGGAGAAGCTACCATGATTTTTAGATTTATTTTACCTTAAAAACGTAATTTAAGTTAACAAAGATATGTACTCATTACCCAAAGTACAATTTTTAAACCAATTTTAACAAAATAAAGTTTCGAGAAAAATGTTTTTCAAAAACATTGTTTTGTAATATATGCGTAAAAATCAATTATCAATCATTTTGTTTCTAATTCGGAAACTTTCTTTGTTGGTGGAGTAGGTATGTTTTTATTTTCCCGAACAGTTTTATGAAAACCGACACATTCGATTTTATAATGTTTCCCGTCTTGATTTTCAAATTCAGTTACCCCCTCAGTTTGAAGTTGGTGTGTTTTTCTTGAAATCGTCCAAAAAGACGGAAACCCCTCAATTTGTTCATTATCAGAGCATAATTTACTTACACTCGCCCAAACGCCTAACGTTTTCCCATTTTCTAATAAGACATAAACCATTTTTATATTACTCATTTTGATTGAAGTACAAAGATAAGTGAAAAAATATACAAAAACAAGCCTTTATTTTTGTATTAAAATTTGAAAATACTAAATTAAGCCCTTAATTTTGCATCATATTAATAATCAATAAAAAAGGTAATGATGCAAAACAAGTTAAACCGCCGTCAAATATTGACATTGGCACACTCAATCAAAAAGTCTGAAAACATCACATTCAGCGAAGCGCAAAAAAGAGCATGGAGAATTTATCGCGCCACTTCTTTACACAATTCACTCAAAGACAGTATTTGTATTTTTGAATACCAAAAGGAAAACGGAGAAATACGCCATGCCGTTGGTACGCTCAATCATACATTTTTCAACTACACACCAAAAGGAAACGGCACAATACCACAAACAATCCATTACACCGCCGCCGTGAAATATTGGGATTTAGACGCAAACGGATTCCGTTGTTTCAGAGTTGACCGTCTTGTTAAAATCATTCAGATAGAATCAGTTAACCAAATGCGTTTAGCTGCCTAAAATAAAAAGGTTTGGAGACCTACAAAGACGGGTGCAAGTTTTCGGACTTCGCCCGTCACCTTTCCAAAACTTGAAAAAAATTTATGTTGTAAATATTTGTCCGATGCCCGTCCTAAAAAAACGGGCGTTTTTATAGAAAGACTTTATCTTTGCCATGACTTGAAAACTTTATGTTTTCATCGTTACCTTAACAACGTTGAGCCGTTACCGAAAGTGACGGTTTTTTTTATGCCTAAAATATAGAGTAAAGATAAAAAACGTTGAGAAGTGTAAACCAAAGTGTAAACCATTAAAACACCAAAGGCATAAGAAATTGAAAATCAATAACTTATGCCTTATAGTTTGTGGCGGAGACAGGACTCGAACCTGTGACCTTTGGGTTATGAGCCCAACGAGCTACCAACTGCTCCACTCCGCGATTTCGTGCCGCAAAGGTAGCCCTCAAAACCGAGCCGCCAAACTTTTTTCGTTTTTTTTTTAATTTAAATCATTTCGCTGATAATTCAGCCAGTTTCTTCTCCAATTCCACTTCGTCACCGTCTTTGTAGCCATTGTGCGTATAAACAATATGACCTTTTTGGTCAACAACAACCGTATAAGGCACGTTTTGACCGCCTAATTGCGCTAAAAGTTGACTATTCACATCGCTGACAATGGTGTATTTCCAACGTTTCTGCGCTACCATAGGCTTTACTTTGGGCAAACCTTGGGCATTATCAATCGTGACAGCGACCATTTCGGTATTATAATTTTTCTGCCAACCTTCATATTTAGGTACGATTGCTGTCAATTCCTTTTGGCAAGGCGCGCACCACGTTGCCCAAAAACTGATGATCGTTATTTTATCCTTTTGGGCTAATTGCTTGGCATTAATCGGTTTACCTTCAAGGGTCTTCAAATTGATATCGGGTAATTGCTTTTGAGCATAAGCTAAAACAGAGACGGCTGCGAAGACAAGCGAAATGATTCCTTTTTTCATTATTTTAGTTTTAAAGTTTTACAATGTGAACGACAAAGGTAAACGTAATTTATCACAGAAAAATTACCACCCCTCAGTATTGATTATTGTTGATTGATTATTGCCTATTCAGGGGCAACAATAATCATTAGTCATTCAACAATAATCATTCGCAAAACATCTATGGTTAAAATGATGTGAATACCGAATATCATTCCGTTAAAAAGGGTTAAATGAATCCTCAAATCGGTTAAATGTCCGTTAAGTTGTGTGTTAAAATTTGCATGTGTAGCAATAACAGGGCGATATTTATATCAGAAATCAGACGTCAGCGGCTTATTTCTAAAAACGAAAACCTTATTTCAACAACCTATTAATTTTACAGTTATGAAAAAGCTAAATGTACTTTCAATCGCCTTTTTTACAATCTATTTCGTCGTTTTCTCCGCTTGCAAAAGCCCACAAAAATCTTTCGAAAACGGCAATTATGACCAAGCGGTTGACCAAGCCGTAGAACGTTTGCGCAAAACAAAGGTCAAAGAACGCGACGTAGCAACACTTGTTGAAGCGTTCAACTACATCAATAAAAAGGAAACGGACAAGTTGGGTCGCCTCCGTTTGGACAACAATCCTGAACATTGGGACGACATTTACAACATCGCCACAAGTATCAATCGTCGCCAAGAGGCAGCCCGTCCGCTATTGGCAATGAATGATGAGAAATACTTTGGCTTGCTCGAAAACCTTCGTTTTACTGAGGGGATCGGTGCAACGATTGCAGAAGCTCGTGAAGGGGCAGCCGCTTATCTCTACAACCGTGCTTTTGGGAAATTGGACATCGCAAAATCGGGCAATCGCCTCATGGCACGCGAAGCCTACAACGATTTTAACGCCATTTCAAGATATTATGCGACTTATAAAGATACAAAACAATTGAGCAACGAGGCTTATGCGCTTGGTATCAACCACGTATATGTGAAGGTTGAAAATGACAGCCGCACTTATTTGCCAGCCGATTTTGAGCGTGAATTGGAAAATATTTTTGTCCGTGATATCAACGAAAAATGGGTGAAATACCACACTTTCAAGGACGAAAACTTGCGCTATGAATACACCATCGTTGCTCGTTTGACCAATATAAATGTCAGTCCGAACCGTGAACGCCGTGACCACCACATCGAAGAAGCGCAAGTTGAAGACGGTTTTGAGTATGTGTTGGACAAAAACGGCAATGTCAAAAAAGACTCTTTGGGCAATGACATCGAAACGAAAAAATTCCGTTGGGTACGTGCCGATGTATTCGAGGTTTTTCAAACAAAAGAAGCACATGTCACAGGCATCGTCGAGTATTTTGACAACCGTACCAAAGAACGTGTTCTTAGCCGTCCAATCGAATCAAACGCACTATTTAACAATATTTCCGTTCATTTTGAAGGCGATCGTCGGGCTTTACGCAACGAAACCGCTTGCCGTCTTGGTGGTCGTCCTATACCTTTCCCTACCGACGAAGGTTTATTAATGACGGTCGTTGACAATATGAAACAACGGGCTAAAAGCCTAATCCGCGACAATGATTATGTCGTTGCAAGATAGTTTGAGCTTTCAAAATTGGTGAAAAGCGGCTTTCTTACTGAGGGGGTCGCTTTTTTGTTTGAAAAGAAACAGTTACTTTTGTTCAAAAAAAATATGGTCGCAGAATATCTTTCTATCTATGACGAATTAGCTTACTTTTTGGCGAGCCTATCACCAAAGAAAGTTTTGGCATATAAAGTATCTTCTAAGGCGCAAGAACGTGTCAATTTCTTAATTGCCAAAAACAAAGAATCAGGATTGAGTAGCGCAGAAAATGCTGAAATGGAACGCTATATGGTCGTCGAACACATCATACAATTGGCAAAAGCCAAAGCTGTGCAGAAACTCAATGCAACAATTTAATGCCTTATATTTCAAAAAATATTCGTCGATTAGTTGAACAACGAGCAGGAAATCGTTGTGAGTATTGTCGTGTTCATGCTTATTTAGTCGGTTTTGGATACCATGTTGAACACATCATTGGCGTACAACATGGTGGCAATAACAACATATTAAATCTGGCTTATGCCTGCTCATATTGCAATTGGAAAAAAGGACCGAATATCAGTACAATTCTAAAATTAGGAGGTGAACTCATTCCATTGTTTAATCCACGAATACAAAACTGGTTTGAGCATTTTGAAGTCAAAAAAGGTAAAATAATACCATTAACAACCATCGGCGAAGCGACAATCAAACTGTTAGACATTAATCAACCCTCTCGTGTTGACGCAAGATTTGAAATGATGTTGGCTGGTTTTTATCCCTAAAATATGAAACTTTCCGTCATAATCGTCAACTACAACGTTCGTCATTTTCTCGAACAAGCCTTGCTCTCGGTGCGAAAAGCATCGGTAGGGCTTGATGTTGAGACTTGGGTTGTGGACAACAATTCAGTTGACGACTCGGTGGCAATGGTGCAAGATAAATTTCCAGAAGTACAACTTATCGTCAATAGAGACAATGTCGGTTTTTCAAAAGCCAATAATCAAGCGATTCGCGCATCAACGGCAGAATATGTTTTGTTGTTAAATCCAGATACCGTTGTCCAACAAGATACCTTTCATAAAACATTGGCATTCATGGATTTACATGAAGACATTGGTGGTTTAGGTGTTCGGACAATTGATGGCTCGGGTACGTTTTTACCTGAATCAAAACGGGGGTTTCCGTCGCCTTGGGTAGCGTTTTGTAAGTCCTTTGGGTTGTCTCGTTTGTTTCCTAAATCACCTATTTTTAATGGTTATTATTTGGGGTATTTGTCTGAAACAGGCACCTACCCTATTGATGTTTTGGTCGGTTCTTTTATGCTCATGCGACGGTCGGTTTTGGACAAAGTGGGTTTGTTAGATGAGGATTTTTTTATGTATGGCGAAGACATTGACCTTTCTTATCGCATCGTCAAAGGTGGTTTTAATAATTATTATTTTGGCGACACGACAATCATACATTATAAAGGTGAGTCCACAAAAAAAGGAAGCCTCAATTACGTCCGCGTGTTTTATGGCGCGATGATAATTTTTGCTAAAAAGCACTTCAAAGGACAACAAGCGACAGCATTTATTACATTGATGCAAGCGGCAGTGTGGGTACGTGCAACCATGACGGTGACAACGCATTTTTTCAAAACACTTTTTCTACCTTTGGCTGATACAGCATTGATTTTCATTGGTTTATGGTGGCTCAAAGGCTTTTGGTCGAGCTATTATTTCGATGAACCCGATTATATTAAGCCTAATTTTTTATTGATAAATGCCCCCATTTATACCGCTATTTGGTTGTCGAGTATTTACTTAAGTGGTGGCTACGATACTCCACTTTCTTTGCGTCGCATACTGAGGGGGGTGTTTATCGGCACCATTTTACTGGCAGCGGTTTATGGATTTTTAGATTTAAGCCTGCGTTCTTCCCGAATGTTGATTGTTTTAGGGGCACTTTGGGCAGCCGTTTCAGTGATTTCTCTACGTTTTTTGATTCATTTTCTTAAAAATAAAAATTTTAAACTGGGTACTGAGGGGGTCAAAAACTTAGTTATTGTGGGTTCAAAAACAGAAGTTGAAAGGGTTAAAACATTGCTCAACAATGTTGGTGTAGTTAAAAATCATATCGGCATAGTCAGTCCAGATGAAACCGATGACCACAACGTATTCTTAGGCAGTTTGCGACAATTGGACGAAATTGTACGGATTTACCGCGTCGAGGAAGTCATTTTTTGCTCAAAAGATGTGAGAACAAATGACATTATGGCTTGGATGAGCCGTCTTGGAGCAGGTATTGAGATGCGTATTGTGCCAGAAGAAAGTTTGTCTATCATTGGTTCTTCTGACAAAAACACGCGTGGCGAACTTTATACGATTGATATTCGATTCAACATTGCGCAGCCTGTTCATCGACGCAACAAACGGCTTTTGGATTTGGTTATTGGTTTTTTGTTATTGGTTATCAGTCCTTTATCTATTATTTTTAAAAATAACCGTTTGGCTTTTTTGAAAAAAATCGTTCATTTGATTATCGGTAAACGTACATTAGTCGGTTATACTGAGGGGGGGGCTGACAATTTGCCGAAACTAAAAAGAGGTATTTTATCGCCTATTGATGTAGTCAACAAAGCGGTGCTAAACGAACCGACCATAAAAAGGCTTAATTTTTTATATGCCAAAGACTATGATGTTTGGCGTGATGTGTCAATTTTGTGGCAAGGTTGGCGAAAACTGTCGGGATACTGAGGGGGTAAAAAACAATGCGCTTGTATCAATGATTGATACAAGCGCATTGTTTTTTATTGTTGTTCTATTCTATTTACCCAAAAGTCCAATATTCAAACCCATACTAAAAGCCATATTATTGGGTGCCACCAAATTACCATATCGGCTTGTAGAACCTGTTTCAAAGAATGTATTGTTATTTGTGTTACCAGTACGGCTGACAAAGCCTGTACCAACGCCTATAGAAAAGTCCACACAAAATTTGTTATCAAAAACCCATTGCTTACCAGCACTAAGCATCAAAGTACCGACAGTTGTTTTTTGCCTTTTAGTGGAATACGTAGAACTACCCGTGTAGCCATATGTGTTTTCGCCATAAGAACTAAAATTCACTTCTGGACGAATATAGCCACCTTTCAAAAGATGCGCATAACGTTGGCGAGCGCTAAAATAATCGGGTTTTTGTATGAATTTGTAGCCAAAACCAAGCGTAATACCGCGCTGATTCGTTTTTGTGGTTGAATTGCCAGAAGTATAAATATCTTCATTCCGACCTAAACCGATAATGCCTAATTTCGCTTCGATACTCGCACCAGGCTTCAAATTGCGTTCATAAGTGAAATTGGTATAACCCAATGTCCAAGCCAAAAAGCTTATTTTGTAAGCGCTTTTGTTTTGCCCTTCATAGTATTCTTTGTTGTCAATGCTGCCGCCTGCCTCAAATTTGTGTACCGCACCATTTGCCATAACGATTTTTTTAATCAAAGAAGCATCCATGACAAATATGACGCCATCGGGTTGAGTAAATAACCTGTATTTAACTTCAACATCACTAATCTCTATTATTTTAGTTTCAATAGTTTTACCATTTTTGCGATGTATAACATCTTGTGCGTGAAGGCTAACACAGCTCAATAGAGCAATAACGACGAGAGTAACGACTTTCGAAAATTGTTTCATGAATTTACAAGTTGAATGAGTGAATTAATTTAATTTGACATTTTAATGACACAAAGTTAAAACGCTTTATTATCTAATTTGTGACAAATTTCAATAAAAATAAATTTTTATTTCTGCTATATCAATAATGTGCAAATAGAATACCCCTAAAGAACTTATCTTCTTGTCCTTTCCAAAAAAAAATTCATCTTTGTATAATGTCAGAAGGCAACTTAACGTTAATACATCGTTATCAAACAACAACACATAGAACAAATAGCGAATGCTTATCTTCTACTGTCATCGTTAGACAACTTTCAGACATAAACGAATCATTTTAAACATTTTTCCTTCACATTCATCAATTTCGTGAGAAAATGAAACAAATACTGCTTTCTCTTCTTTTTGTCGGCGGCTTCATGAGCCTCAATGCCCAAGAATCTAATTCACTTTACACCATTCAGTTAGGCGCATTCGAGGCAAACGTTAAACAAGCTGATTTTGAAGCCATTCGCTCTTATGCCTACGTTTACAAACGCGACGGACTAGTTTTTGCGGGGGCTTTTGGCTCTGCACAAACCGCTGAACCTTTTTTAGCTAAAATAAAAGCCAAAGGCTTCAACGATGCTTTTGTCGCTGCTCGCCCTTTGAAAACGGGTAAACTCGTGTATGTTATTCAAATCGCTACATTAACGGCTGGCGAACCCATCAATTGGCACAACTATCTGAGGGCAGGTACACTCTACACCATGCCTAATAATGGTACTGTTCGCCTCGTTCATGGTGCTTATGCAGATAAAAACGACGCAAACGTGAAACTGAAAGAATTGGTCGCTTTGGGTTTCTCTGATGCCTTTGTTAAAGGTGTCAAAGATTTGCAATTGAATCCAATTTCAGAGTTTGACACCAGCGATAAAAGCATTTTGACCCAAACAACTGATGCGGCTGTTGCTAATACCAATGCGGCTGTTAACAGCAAAGGGGAAGGTTTGACGAGCTATGGCTACACACCCAGCTCTTCAAAACGTCTTTCAGTTGTTAAACTACAAGATGCGTTGAAAGAATTGGGTCTCTATGGCGGCGTATCGGACGGCATTTTAGGTCCTCAAACCAAAACACTGTATGATCGTGCTGTCGTACTCAATCGCCGTCTCGCAACTTATGAGGAGTTGGCACAAAAGTATAACGGGTTCGACGGTTGGGAAGATAGTCGTCTTTTATGCACAATGGCACGTCAATTGAGCGTTAAAGACAATTCAAAAGCTATTGTCGCTGATTTATTAAATAATTTGCCACAAGAAATGCTTTCGTCTAAGGACGCAGCTACTGTATTGAGTTGGCATACCAACCTTTTCAAAAATTTAGAATCGTGGTCAAAACAAGGTCAATACAACGACCAAGTTTATACCGCTTTCAAAGCCGTTTATTACCGCACACTTGCGCACCTTGAAGATGAGTTGGCTACAAAAGGCATTAAAGGCGATGCTGCAACGGCTTTATCTGTCTCTGTTATCAAAATTTTGATAGGCGAAGATTTAGACGGTTTCAATTAAAAAAACTTAGAAGCACAATGAAAATCCGTAAGTTTTATGTCAAAACTTACGGATTTTTTATGTTCCAGCCAAATGACAGAGGATAAGGTTTGAGTTTCTGATAATCAATATTAGATTTGCGCAAAATTTAGATAATTTACAATGTTACCTTATTTAGATTCTTCGTCACAAATACTGAATAATCTACAACTAAAATCGGCCAGCCATTAAAAGCAGCCGTCAACAAATCATTACGCATTGAAAAAATCACTCACTGTTATAGGTATTGTCCTATTTGTCCTCATTATTGACCAAGCATTAAAAATTTGGGTCAAAACACATTTCTGTTACGGCGAAGAACGCCCACTCTTTGGCGAATCTGTTTGGGCAAGGCTCAATTTTGTTGAAAACCCAGGCATGGCTTTCGGTTGGAAATTCGGTGGCGAATATGGAAAATTGGCTTTAAGCCTTTTCCGCATTGTTGCCATTGGTTTCTTAGGCTATTATGTTAACCGCCTTGTTCGTCGTGATGCGGGTTATGGTTTGTTAATCGGTTTTTCGCTCATTTTAGCAGGTGCTGTTGGCAATATCATTGATTCGGCTTTCTATGGTTTGATATTTAATGAGTCAACTTTCCATTGTGGCGAAGGGCCTGCCAGATTGGTGGCATTTGGAACAGGTTATGGCTCGTTTTTGCACGGCAAAGTAGTAGATATGCTGTTTTTCCCTGTTTGGAAAAATGAATTAGGCGATGTCCAGTTCTTTCAACCTGTCTTTAATATCGCCGATTCTGCGATTTCAATTGGCGTTGCCAGCATATTGCTGTTCCAAAGGCATTATTTCAACGATGATGTTAAGGTAGAGACAACTGCTTCTGAAACACCCATTGTAGATGAAGAAATCACTCAAGAAGGTGTTGATACTGAGGGGGCTCTTTTAGACCCCGAAGAAGTCGCTACAAATGATGTTCTGCAAGATCAAGACAAAAGTGATGCAGAACCCGACAAGGCATAGTTCAAGATTTTAGGATATTAGGTACAAAGACGATAAGGCACATCAAGATGTCTTATCGTCTTTGTAGTTATTAGTTATTGTCAGATTTACTAAATTTTAAAAATTTAGTAAATCTCTTTGAACATCAGCTATACCTTTCAAAAATGGCATCAATCGCCTTTCCTAAAGCATGGTCTTTGTCCGTCACGATGTCGCCTGCATCATGTGTATTGAGTTTGAATTCTACTGTATTATACACATTCGACCAATTCGGATGATGGTTTTGCTTTTCGGCAACAAAAGCCACCTCAGTCATAAAAGCAAAGGCTTGCGTAAAGTTTTTGAATTTGAAAACGCGGTGTAAGGCGTTATTTTCTTCTGTCCACATATCTTTTTTGTTTTAATTTTTAATCCCTAATTGAATACTGAGGGGTGTTAGTCGTCTGTTCTGCGATAAAACAAGGGTTGTTTAAATAACAACTCACCAGCCTCATTGTTTACATCTTTCATTGGAGCCGTTGCCATCAAGTATATTTCCAGCCGTTTCTTTTTATCGTTCCAATACCAATTTTGAACAAGTCTTAGCCGCTTAATATCATCCATTTTCATTTTATAGCGAACAATTTTATACGCCGACTTATTACTGATGGGGTTAATTTCAATGATTGTATCAGCATAATTTATCAACCTAAACCTTTCTTCAAAAGTATATTTCATCTTTGGATTAGATTCTTCAACTGTATAAAAAGGCACTTTTGGATTTTGTTCCAAAACATTGAACAAATGACTCATGGGCATATTGTCACCGACCTTTTTCAAGACTTTGACCTCATTTTCTTCCGTCAATGCTATACCATTTGACATTTTCATACGTGCTGCCCACGTTATATTGCTCTCTGTTAACTTGCGTTTTTTAGTTAAGTCTGTTACTTTTATCCAAAAGAGCGGTTTCCAATCAATTAATATTCCTTCGTTATTCAAAACTTTTGTCATCGGTCCAACAGCTAAAGTTCTCAAGCCAAACTGCGCTTCTTTGGCATTATAATAAACAACTTGACGGGTGCGAAAAAATAAAATCTGTTCTGGAAAAGGTTCGTTTCTGACGACTCTAACTTTTTCTTCATAATTAATCGGGTCTTGGATGTTGACGGTATCAAAATGGCAAACATCATTGTAGCTTATATCATGCTTACAATCAGCATCTTTATAAATTTGTACTTTACCTTCTTTGACGTTATTTAGTAAAATATCTTGAAAAACAGCTGTTTCATATACTTCTGCTTCTGTTTTATTCAAAAATTTAAGTGGCGTAACAAAGTTAATGGTTTTACCAATCTTTTCTTCATGCGCTTGTTCTGTCGAAAAATCATTATAAGATTCCGCCACCCAAGTAATATCCTTATTCCGCAACAAATCATCAATCTGTGCAGACATCTGAAGGCTCATTATACTGAGGGGGAGCAAAAACAAGATTTTTAAGGTTTTCATCTTCAATGAGTTAGGTTTTAAAATGCCGAATGAATGAGTTTGTGAAGCAATATCGTAATTTTGGCGCATCATATTGCATCTATCTAACGAGCTTGTGCATGAATTATTGATAACAATCTATTCATTCACAAAAATTCATCATTTATCATTTATCGTTCATCATTATTTATGAACTACTCAAACCATAATCTCTCCGATACCATCGTCGCCCTCGCTACACCGCCCGGCATTGGTGCCATCGGTGTCATTCGCCTATCTGGTTTTGCAGCCATAACCATTGCAGATGAAGTGTTTTTTGGTAAAAAACTCGCTAATCAACCTACCCATACGATTCATTTTGGAACAATTCGGGACGATAACGGCATTATATTAGACGAAGTTTTGGCTTCTATTTTCAAAGAACCCAAGTCATACACGAAAGAAAATGTGGTTGAGATTTCAACACATGGCTCACCTTATATTCAGCAACAAATCATTCAATTGTTCATAAAACACGGCGCACGTTTGGCGCAGCCTGGCGAATTTACCTTGCGGGCTTTCCTCAATGGACAACTTGATTTGAGTCAAGCCGAAGCTGTTGCCGATTTGATTGCCTCCAATTCAGAAGCGGCGCACACCGTTGCGATGCAACAAATGCGCGGTGGTTTCTCCAATGAGATAAAAATACTGAGGGGGGAGCTGATTAACTTCGCCAGCCTCATAGAACTCGAATTGGACTTTGGCGAAGAAGACGTGGAGTTTGCCAATCGGCATGATTTAAAAACTTTGATTCTCAAAATTCAGCGTCTAATAAAAAACCTACTCGATTCCTTTGCATTGGGCAATGTCATTAAAAACGGTGTGACCACCGTTATTGCTGGCAGACCAAACGCAGGGAAATCCACCCTTTTGAATGCCCTTTTGAATGAAGAACGTGCCATTGTCTCTGAAATCGCTGGCACAACGCGCGACACGATTGAAGAAATTTTGAACATCAAAGGCATCGAATTTCGGCTTGTGGACACGGCAGGTATCCGCGAAGCCACCGACCAAATAGAAGTCATGGGTGTTGCCAAAACCTTAGAGCGTGTGCGTCAAGCTGCTTTGTTGGTCTATGTCTTTGATGTCACAACGACTAAACTATCAGAAGTTCATGCCGACCTCGCCGCCTTAAATGCGGACAAAATGAGCACTCTCGTGGTCTGTAATAAGATGGACAAAATAAATGATGAATTAAGAAAGATGAATGATGAATGGCTGAACCAGATAAAGGATTCATCATTCATCATTCATCATTCATCATTTATTACTGTCTCTGCCAAACAGCATCAAAACATAGATTGGCTCAAAGAAAACCTACTCAATACCGTTGTGGACGGTGGTTTGAACCTCGAACACACCGTCGTCAGCAACGCCCGACATTTCGAAGCCCTGCAAAAAAGCCACGACAGCCTAACAGATGTTCTGCACAGCCTCGACAATGGCGTAACAACCGATTTTGTGGCGATGGACATACGCCGTGCGCTCAATCATTTGGGTGAGATAACAGGAGAAGTGGGTGTAGAGGATTTATTGGACAATATTTTTTCGAAGTTCTGTATCGGCAAATAATGACAATGCATCCACAGCCTAATAATAGGCATTGCCATAGTCTTATTGGCTGTCAATAAAATCTATTAACAGCCACAAGTCCTTAAAAATACTTACTTTTGGCTGTCAATAAATTATTTGTAATAGAAAAAGTGTTGCTGATGGAAAATATGATTGGTCGAGAAGCTGAAAAAAAGATTCTAAAAGAAGCGTTAAGTTCACGTTCAGCAGAATTAATTGCCATTTATGGTCGCCGACGTGTCGGAAAGACTTACCTCATTCGGACGGTCTATGAAAAAGAATTGATTTTGGAACTGACTGGACTGAACAATGCAGCCTTTTCGGAGCAGTTAGAAAATTTCAATCTGACATTGATACGTACTTTCGGATTGCCAATGACAAGTATGAATCCGCAAACTTGGTTACAAGCATTTCATATTTTAATACAGGTTTTAGAAACAAAACTGAACGATACGAAGCAAGTCTTTTTTTTAGATGAGATGCCATGGTTCGATACACATAAATCAGGATTCTTATCTGCTTTTGATCATTTCTGGAATACTTGGGCATCTAAACAAAGTAATTTAATCGTTGTGATTTGCGGCTCGGCAGCTTCTTGGATGATACAGAATGTTGTCAGAAATCGGGGCGGTTTACACAACCGTATCACACGCCGCATTCGTCTCATGCCGTTCAATTTATATGAATCCGAATTATTTCTGAAAAATCAATTTGTTTATTTGGATAGGTATCAGCTTTTACAAATGTTTATGGTCACAGGAGGTATTCCGCATTATCTCAAAGACGTTCGACGCGGCGAAAGCGTGACTCAAGCCATTGACAGAATGTGCTTTACAAATGACGGTTTATTGAGCAATGAATTTAAAGACCTTTATGCCGCATTATTCGGCACTTCCGAAAAACACGAAGCCGTAGTCAAAGCCTTAGCCAATAAACCCAATGGCTTGACACGCAATGAAATAATAGAAGCCTGTCAGTTAAACTCTGGTGGAACGTTCACGAAATTGCTCAATGAGTTATTGGAGTCAGGTTTCATATCCGAACATTATCCCTTCAATAAAAGTCGCGATAGTATTTATCGGTTAAGTGATGAGTTTTCATTGTTTTACTTGAAATTCATGGACGGCAGCAAAGCTTTTGGTGAAGGCACTTGGCAAAGCAAAACAACAAGCAGCTCATGGAAAAGTTGGAGTGGATTAGCTTTTGAAAACATTGCTTTGAAACATATTGCACAAATCAAAAAAGCATTAGGTATCTCGGGTGTTTATTCCGAACAATCGGCTTGGCGTTATGTTGCCAAAGATGTAACCGAAAAAGGCGCACAAATTGACTTAATTATTGATAGACAAGATAATTGTATCAACCTTTGTGAGATGAAATTTTCTCTTACAGAGTTCACTATTGATAAAAAATATGCCGATGAACTCAACCTTAAACGCCGCATCTTTTTAGAAAAAACGGGAACGAAAAAAACAGCTTTTATCACTATGTTGACAACATTTGGCGTAAAAGAAAATGGACATTATCTTTCAACTGTGCAAAATCAATTGATAATGGACGTTCTTTTTGAAAAGATGTAAATATCTAACCCCTCAGTACCGTAAGTAGTTTTTTGAAAAAAAGGAGACCTTACTCGTCTTTTTAAATACCAAACACAACTCAAACAAACACCCCAAAATTTATCACATCGCCACCGCCACCAACTGCACATTCAGCCGCGTTTTTACGCCGGTTTTGATTTTCACGGCTTCAAACGTTTGCGGCTCAAAACCTGGGCAGGTGACAATGACCGTATAGATGCCCATACTGAGGGGGTGATTTTAAATTTGCCAGACTTCTCCGTTACTGCCGATTTGTTGTAGTCTTGAATGGTGATGGTGACGCCTTCAATTGCCTTATTATTGAGTATATGGGTGATTTTGCCCGACAAACCCGCGTGGCGCACCGTCTCCACAGCTGAAAGAAAGGAGGCAAAGGTGAATGTCTTTGCCTTTTTGGGGTTTCTATGAGGAAGTATAAACGATTTTGACACGCAAAGAAGGACTTCAGACATGCAAAGAAGGACTTCAGACATGCAAAGAAGGACTTCAGACATGCAAAGAAGGACTTCAGACATGCAAAGAAGGACTTCGGACATGCAAAGAAGGACTTCGGACATGCAAAGAAGGACTTCGGACATGCAAAGAAGGACTTCGGACATGCAAAGAAGGACTTCAGACATGCAAAGAAGGACTTCAGACATGCAAAGAAAGACTTCAAAAGAGAGTGTTCACTAAACTGTGTCAAAGTTTAAAAATAAGTTAAAGCACTGTTTAGAAGCGGTGACATCCTTTTAAGACCAAGAAACGAAACGAATCTATCCCGATGAGGATAAACGAAAACACGTCCTATATTTTTAAGAAACGTATAAATAAATTCCAAAGTTACCTTCTAACATAAAAATATGGGGTCTTCGTGAATTATAATGGGTCAACTGAAACCGCGAAGCGGTTGAATATGAATAGCCTCGCATGAAATGCGGGGTTTAATGAACGGTAAATATGAGAACCGCGAAGCGGTTGAACAGTCAATAAATTAATGATAATCAATTAGTTCAACCGCTTCGCGGTTAATGTCCTCTTATATTTCTGACCCCGAATTGCATTCGGGGCTATTCAAATTTAATCCCTTCGGGATTTTTATCTACCCATTATGAATCACAAAGAACCAAAATATGCCTATAATTTTATCCCTATCGTAAACCCGTCTTTTACTGCACATGGAAACCCATTATTTGCATGAATCGCGAACAGGGGAAATAGATATGCGTTTCAGAAACCGTCGAAACACCACTTCCGCTTAAATTTTAGAGTCCTAAATAAGCGGTTAAAGCATCTAACATATTGAAACCACCGATTTCAATATGTTCGATGCGTTTTGGCGGCGTATTTTTAGGCGGATAAGCAGCTTATATGCAAACAATGAAGTGCTGCCTTTGTGGATTTGAATCATTCATTCTATTTTCTGGTAAAATTCGGAAACCTCCGCAAACCTAATTAATCCGTTAGGATTGGTACGTTTGTAGAAAAAAGAACCCAGAATGTCCTTGAATCCGTAGCATTCGCACGTTTGTATGACTGTCATTGCAACGAATAGCACTATCACAAACGTATGAATCCTACGGATTCGAGAGACAAACAATCGGCATCTTTTTCTACAAACGTGCGAATCCTAACGGATTTGTCGCTTTTAGCAGATTTCCGAAGTTATCTATATTTATAATATTTACTGGTAACTTCGGAGAAGTCCTTGTCAATAAAAAGCAAAATTGTTAATCGCGTGTTGAATATCTTCTTTAGTCAAAGCATGATTGTCAATAAG
>JAYVFS010000002.1:0-21174 GCA_043772905.1 Saprospiraceae bacterium
TAAAATATTGAGATTGCTACCCCCTCAGTATTTCTTCAAACTGGCTTCTAAAAAAGCCTTTCTAACGTTTTTTGTAAACGGATTTTCTTGGTCAGGCATGCGTTCAGGATGCCATTGAACGGCTAAAAGAAAGGGTTTTTCGGCATTTTTAAACTCAATGGCTTCAATAAAATTATCGTTTGAATAAGCGACTGCCTTTAATTCTTTTCCCAAAATATCAATGGCTTGATGGTGTGCGCTGTTGACAATGCCTTCATTTTGATGAACAATATCAAAGAAAAGCGTGTCTTTTTCTACTGAAACAGCGTGTTCTTTATCAATATTATTCGTTTTCTCGTGTGTCGCAATATTGTTATTCCCAACATCCAAAAGCAGTGTACCGCCGAAAAAAACATTGATGACTTGTAGCCCGCGACAAATACCTAAAACAGGCTTTTTCTGTTTTAACGCCAAGTCCAAAACAGCTAATTCAAACTCATCTCTAAATACAGCAAACTCTTTTGGTGCACGGGGGTAATTCAAATCAAAATCTGCCAAATAAAATTTGGGATGCGAATCAATACCGCCTGACAGCACGACACCGTCGCACAAAGCCACATCTTCAAAATTATTACGGTCATACGACAGTTCAATAATTTCAATATCATCCTGCCCTTTAATCCATATTGGATAATTAGCATAATTGGTTTCAGATTGCGTGATGCCTATTTTTAATGTCATAAAAATAATGATAAAAATTACACAATTATTTGATTGTCAGCTATTTATAAGGCTTGTAAATAGAGGTTTTTAAAATCTTCTCGACTGACGGGTTTTGGATTATTAGGATGTGCAAAATCCGCAAATGCTAAATCTGCAAGCGTTTCAATATGTTCCGATTTGACACCAATAGCACTCAGTTTATGTGGAATATTGATGCGGGTATTGAGGTCAAATAGATAAGAGACAACCGCTTCACCTGTATGACTTTTCAAGTCCAAGGTTTGGGCAATTCTCTTGAATTTATCCTCATTTCCAGCAATATTAAATTCCATGCCGTAGGGAATATTTACCGCATTGGCTAAACCATGGTGCGTATCCAATAAGGAAGAAAGCGGATGCGCCAACGAATGCACCACACCCAGCCCCTTTTGAAAAGCAATTGCGCCCATCATAGAACCCAACAACATTTTACTGCGCGATTCTAAATCGGGGTGATTGGTGGCTTTTTCTAAAGATTCATGAATCAAACGCATACCTTCTAAGGCAATACCATCGCAAATTGGGTGGTAGTTTTTAGCTAAAAAAGCCTCCATATTGTGCGTCAAAGCATCCATTCCCGTTGCTGCGGTAATGAAATTGGGCAATTCCATGGTGAGCATTGGGTCTGCAAAAACGATTTTTGCTAAGAGTTTAGGCGAAAATAATATCTTTTTTTGGTGGGTTTCGTCATCGGCAATGATGGCACTTCTGCCAACCTCACTGCCCGTTCCAGCCGTTGTCGGAACAGTGACAAAATGCGGTACATCATTGGTGACATACACATCGCCGCCTATCAAATCGTCATATTTGAACAAATCCTCGCGGTGATTGATGCGTAATAATATCGCCCGAGCAACGTCCAAAGCTGCACCGCCGCCTACGCCGACAATACAATCGCTTTTAGCATCATCATAAGCATCCGCCCCTTTATAAACATCTGATTTGACTGGATTTTTATGAATACCCGAGAATATTTTCGCTTTTAAACCCGCATTTGTTAGGTCTGACATGATGGTTTTTAAAAAACCTAACTCCCGTACATTGGGGTCTGTGACCACCAAAGGTCTTGACAAGTTGTTTTGCTTTAAATAAGCAGCCAACTCTTTCACTACGCCCGCGCCAAAACGGATGGTGGTTGGAAAATTGAACTGTGAAATCATATAATTTAAATTTTAATTTAACACATAGCCACAGAGAACACATAGCTTTTTGTACTCTGACAATCTTTGTGGTGATGCTTAGAAATGATTCTAAAATATCCGATTTGTTACCCCTCAGTATTTCGGGAACAAAAATTGTCAGAGAACTACTTTTTTTTTCATAAAGCAGTGTAAGCGTTGTGTTTTGTTTATAAGTTCGCCTATTATTTCATTTAATAAAATGACACTTTATGAAGAAATTAACCAAAAGTTACTTGACACAACTAACTCATGAAATTATCGGTGCAGCCATCGAAGTCCATAAAGAAATGGGACCAGGTCTTTTAGAAAAAGTCTATGAAGCTTGCATGGTTCATGAATTAGGTTTACGAAACATTCAAGTAAAACCGCAAGAAAAAGTACCCATTTGCTACAAAGGTGTCTATCTCGATGCCGACCTTCGATATGACTTACTTGTTGAAGACTGCATTGTTGTTGAATTGAAAGCTGTCAAAGACATGATACCGATTTTTGATGCCCAATCTATGTCTTATGCCAAATTATTAGGCGTACCCAAATCAATTCTTATCAACTTTACTTGTACCAATATTTTCTATAAAGGTCAAAAAACTTTTGTCAATGAACTATTTAAAGAGCTACCTGATTAATTTTGGAATTTAACACATAGTCACATAGAGAACATAGCTTTTTATAATAGATTGAAAGTCAATAAGCTATGTTCTCTATGTGGCTATATGTTAAATAAAAAATCAAACAATCTCAAAATACCGCTTCATTTCCCAATTCGTCACAACTTTTGCAAATTGCTGCCATTCCCATTCACGGGTTTGAGTGAAATGTTGGACAAATTTTTCACCAAATAATTCATTTGCTATGTTAGAATCGCGCATTTTCACGGTTGCATCTATGAGGTTTTTGGGCAAACGACCATTGCTTTCATCCACATAACCATTGCCAACGGTTCGAGGTTGTTTGAGTTCTAAGTTGTTTTTTATGCCATACAAACCCGCCGCTATACTCGCGGCAATCGCCAAATAAGGATTGGTATCTGCCCCAATAATCCGCGTTTCCAAGCGACAAGACTTGCTACTCACAGGCAAAGCACGCAAGGCAACCGTCCGATTGTCAATGCCCCAAGTCAAGGTCGTCGGTGCCCAAGCACCTTCAACCAAACGTTTATAAGAATTGACATTGGGCGCAATCATTGGCAACATTTCAGGCAAACACAATAATTGCCCAGCTATGTAACTTCGCATCAAATCACTCATATTATGCGGGTCTTTTTCATCAAAAAATAGGTTTTTCTTTGAATCACTATCCCACAAACTTTGATGCACATGACCGCCACAACCTGGTAGGTTTTCAGAGATTTTAGCCATAAAAGTCGCCATAATGCCTTGTTTGTAAGCGATTTCTTTAACCGATGTTTTGAACAAAACGGCTCTGTCAGCGGACTCGATGGTTCTGCCATATTGGATAGCAGCTTCATACGTTCCGGGACCCGTTTCGGTATGCAGTCCTTCAATTGGAATACCAAATTTAGTGAGGTCGTCAAACAGGCTACTGAAAAAATCATTGTTCAAACTGCTTCTCAAAATAGAATAGCCGAACATACCGGGCGTAAGTGGCGAGAGGTTTAAAAAGCCTTTATCCGAAGCCGATTGAGGTGTTTCCGCAAAATTAAACCATTCAAATTCCTGCGATACATAAGGCGTAAAACCTGCTTTTTGGGCATCGGCTTCCACTTTTTTCAATAGTTGGCGCGGACAAGTATGTAACGGCTGATTATCATCGGTGACAAATTCTGCTAAGAAAAAAGGGATGTCTTTTTCCCACGGTATTTTGCGAAATGTGCTTAAATCTATGCGTGCTTTTGCATCAGGATAACCCGTATGCCAACCCGTATAAGTGCCGTTGGTATAGGAAACATCCGCCATATCCCAACCAAAAACCACATCACAGAAGCCAAAAGTGCTTTCAACTATCGAAAGGAACTTTTCAGCAGATATATACTTACCCCTCAGTATGCCGTCAATATCGGTCACTGCCAATTTGACTTTTTGGGCGGGGTATTGTTTGACGTAATCCAGTATTTCTTTAGTTGTCATTGACGGATATTTTTCTGAAATAATCATTTCAAAGATTTCAAATAATTTTTATTTGATACCACTTTTTCTCCTTCTTCATCTTCGACCATTTTAAGTGCTTTACCTGCTGTTGTTCCTCCTTGAAATGCGGCATTTCTGTTTTCATCAAAGCCTTGTGCATCGTCCTTAATCGCTCTCTGCCTTGTCAATTCCTCACCTAATGAGGTAAAAATCAACTCTAAAGGGGTCATGTGGTCTCGTAGGTTTTGATTCGTTTGGGTCAACCCTTTAAATTCTTTATGTTCTTTGGGCGTTAAGCCAAAAGTGCTTTTTGCAATGATAGCCGTCAAAATTGAGTATTCTTGCCCCTCTTTAACGTCCCTATTTTTCCATTCATCGGTCAGTTTGTTTCGGGTTTTAATACTTTCTATGCGTTTGTCAATCCAATCATCAGAATAGCCTTTGGTTTTGTACAATTCTGCCATTCTTTCAAAACCCAATTCAGGGTTTTCGGTTTCCTGAATGCGTTCCGTACCGACTTGGGCAAGCCATAATTTTAACGGCTCTGCTTTGGGTGAAGGGACAGACATAACAATGCGCAGCACCCCCTCAGTATTGGCGCAATCGGACGGGTAGCTTTTTCCATCTAAACCTTTCAATTTCAGCTTTCCCCAATTCGGGGAAAGGTCTTTTAAGGTTTCCTCTTTCATCCTTTTTTTAACCTTTTGCCAATATTTACTCGGTGTTGGGCTATCGGTCAAAATTTCAATGACATCCACAACAGAAAAATACCATTCCTCGTTATGCCATACCTTGCGGATTCCGGTGCCTTCAAAAGGGCTTAACTGATTTTCCATCTGTCAAAAGCTTTAGATTTTTTGTAAAAATAGGTTTTAGAATAATAGGTTCAATTTTTCCCTATTTTGCTGTTATATCCTTTTTGCTGTTTGATTTTTTCTGAAATTGAAGGGCTAATCTATAAATTTTATTTTTCCTTAGGCTTGTTGTTCTTCTTTTTAGCCGCTTTTTTCTTGATTTTCTGCTCTTTATCGTCCTCTGCACGTCGTTTTTGCATGGTTTCAGTGCGGTCAAGTTCTTCCGATTCAGAAAACGCTTTCCAATCAAATTTTTCATCAAAAGGCGTTAAGGCTTTGGCGGGGTCAAAAATTTGAGGGTCAGCTGGCAAGGCATTATAAGGTGTAAAATCGGGTGTTTGCGTCAGCAAATCCGACAAATCCGTTGCACCCGCATCGTATTGATTGAGATAAGGTATTTTTAAAATATCCTCAAACGTCTTGAAAATACTGCCAAAACTATAATGCACATGCCCAATATAATTGCGTTTGGCATAAGGCGAAACGACTTGCAAAATACTCCTGTGTGCATCCACGTGGTCAACGCCACCCTGAGCATCGTCTTCCGTTATGACGATGAGCATATTTTTCCAATAAGGCGTTCTCGATAAAAACTCAATCGTTCGCCCAACTGCTAAATCATTGTCCGCCATATAACTGGCTTGAAATGGAAAACCGGCTTTGGGTCGTTCTGTCGTGCCATGATCGTTGGGTAACATCAATGTTAATAACGGTGGCAAATTGTTATTGCTCCACCGTTTTTTAAACTCTTGCATAAAAAGGTCGGCTCTAAATTGGTCTGGAATAGCCATATTATAAGTCGGAAAAGTACGAGACGTTTTGTCAAATAAAGGCGCAGGTAATGGATAATTGACGGTGTAAAGTTCGCCAATATACTTCATCGTGCTGTCGCTATATGCCGCCGCCATTTCAACTCCAAAACCGAAATTGAAAAAATCTATATCATTTCTGCCCAAATGATCCCAAATAGAACCCGCTTCGTTGTAATCTTCGGGATAAATAGACCCCGCAGAGCCATAAATCGCACGTGTGCCAGGGGCTTTTGAGCTGTCCACCAATGACAATTTGCCGCCATAAGCTGCCGCCGTTGACGTTTCGCACCACTCATTCGGATACGTATTGACCAACCACCGATGACCGTCTGCCGAAACATCTGAATCGCAATAAAAATTATCAGAGATGGCAAACCGTTTGGCTAATTGAATGTGATTGCGCAAAACATCCACTTTTGGCAAGTTAATATTGTATTTTTTGCTTGAAACAGGCACGCCCAAACCAAAACGTGCTAAAGTAGAATCGCCATCACCATTAGGCAATTGTCCAAAAACTTCATCATAAGTGCGGTTTTCTTTGGCAATAAAAACGATGTATTTTAGGCTGTCAAATACCGCTTTTTTAGGCGTTTTTGCATCTGTTTGTATGAATTTAAAATTGTTTTCTACGACTTGTGCCGTTTCCTTTTTCAGTTCCTCATCAGTTGGAATATCCATCACAGACACCGAACCATACATCAAAGCACCGATATAACTGCCCACATCGGTCATGGCAAAATTTTTACCGCCATTGGGTCCGCTGCCGTAACCTTTTGCATTGGCAACGATGAGTTTTTTGCCGTCATTGCTCACTTCTATTTTTGACGGAAACCAACCCGTCGGAATATGTCCAATTACATTCAGCGTTTCGGCATCAATGACACCTACCGCATTTACACCCGATTCCGCCACATACAACCGTTTTTTGTCAGGAGAAAGCGCAACGCCGAAGGGAATAACGCCCCGCAATTTGCCCAAACGCGCGTCTATACTGAGGGGTATGTTTTTGACGACTTTATTTGTTTGAATATCAATCGCAGAAATACAATCGTTGTTGCCATTGCTCACAAAAACATATTTGTCATTGGCTACCAATGAGTTAGGGCTTGCACCACCCACTGCTGGGAAATCCTCAATCAATTGACCGACTAAAAAACCTGTTTTTATTTTTGCTGTTACTTGCGGTTGACCACTTATTATATCATAAGACCAAACCGAAAAGGCTTCTGGCACATTGGGGTCGCCCAAAGGCGGAATGCCTTTTGACGCATCGCCTTCTATCATTTCCTTTGAACCATATTTGGTTGCAGGATAAGTATGAGCCGTGTTTTTAAGGTCTTTTGGATCTAAATCTGTAAAAGGTTTGTATTCAAAAACGCCGACATTGGCAATAAAAACCTTCGTTTCATCGGGTGAAAAAGTGATACCAAACGGATAACGTCCTGTCGGAATATTGTGCAACACTTTCTCTTTTTCAAGGTCAATCACAACGATTCTAAAATTCATTTGATCCACCACAAACAGGCGTTTACCGTCTTTTGTCATCACCATATCACCTAAATAACCATTGTGTGGCACTCGACTTTTGGGGTCATCCGTGGGTGCTTTCACAGCGCAGTTGATTTTTCCCGTTGGCTTGCCCGTCAAAAGGTCGTATTTCAAAACAGCATTGCTTTGTCCACCAGCCACATAAACTGTTTTATTGTCGGGCGAAATCGCTAAACCCATGAAACAGGCTTCTAAAATGCCTGCATCATTTTTTACGCCTTCGGGTATTTGTTTAACCGTTGGATTATCACTTAAAACATTGTTAATCAAGGTGATAGAAAAAGGCCTGATACCTGAATTAGCGGTTACAGCGACATTTCCATCTGGACTCAACACCAAACCGTAAGGATGCGGTGCGGTCATCAACTGTTTGCCACGTGGCGTGATGTAACGTCCGTTAGGTATGACTGTTTTACCGTTTTTATCAATTTTGGTTTGTTCACTACCCGCAGGAGCGGATATTTGCCAGTTTTGGGCAAAAAGTTGCGCGGTAAATAGGACAAAAAAGAGTGCGCTGTGCAGCACACGAATGATAGCATTTTTCATATTTGTGATTGATTTTACTTAAACGCGCTTTTGATAACGTCGCCTATTGTTTTGCCGTTTTGGTAATCAACGCCTAAAAATTTTCCTATCGTCTTAGCAATTTGGTTTTGGTACAACTGACCTTCTGTTTTCACCTCTCCTACTGAGGGGGTATCGGGCCCGATGACAGCCATCCAAATTTGGTTGCAATCTAATATTTTTTGTCCGTGACCTGTCCATTCTGCTTTATTTTTATCGCCTCGTCCGTGGTCAGTCGTGATGATAAAGGTCGTTTTGTCTTTGTATTGCGGCTGTGATTGGCAGTATTGCCACAAGTCGGCGACGTATTTATCAAAAGAATGGGCGACATGCAGATATTCGTTGTATTTCCCTTCGTGCGCAAATTCATCCGTTTCATCGAATGACAAGAAAAAGACACTCGGCTTTTTCTTGTTGATGTATTCTTTTGCCATATAATAGGTCAAAAAATCATGCCGGGCACTGCCTGTTGGTGGAATCATTTTTTGCATATCATTTAGTAAAACCTCCTTCGATGTGAGGCTTCCTGTCACCATTTCCGATCCTGCATTGACAGGCACACCGCTGCGCTGTTCGTTGATGATATAAGGAAATACATCCCATGTGGCATAAGCCGCTACTTTACCTTTGAATTGGGGCTTATTGTTCAAAAACTCAAGGATTGTTACGGTTTCATTGTTCTTTTTATCGTTTGAGTTCACTTTCTCATCTGGATAACCCGTCAGTATTTCGTTATACCCTGGGTAAGAAAATCCGTAAATATTAGAAATATCCACCTTGTTGCCGACCCAACGGTTGCCATAGATTTGCCCTTTTTGAGCAATGATTGACCAAAAAAAAGGCAGTAGTTTTTCACGGCGTTCCTCTGGTGTATTGGCACCAAAAGTCTTGAAAACCTTGGCGGCATCGGGTGTGAAAGACTTGTTTTGAACTAAGGCTGAATCGGCTCCACCAAACATCTCCTGCCAGCGAAAGCCGTCTGTGGTGATGAGGATGACATTTTCGGTTTTAAGCTTGTTTTGTGCGCCTATATTAGTTGCCCATAATAATAAACAAGGGAGTATTAGATGTATTGGTCGTGCTTTCATGATTGAATTGATTGTTTCGTTTTTAAAATTTTGATTGCATACATGTTTATATAACAGAAAATATAGGGCAGCATACGCCACCCTATATTAAATTCTACCCCCTCAGTATTTTGCCTTTTTTGATGCTTAAAAGAGAGGAACAACTCTACTTATATAACTTACTATTTTAATAACCACATGATATCGTTGACATCGTCTTTACCACTGTATTGACTTGAAAGCGCTGCCTCTAAATTTGTTTTATTGGTTGTACGCTCATTATTAGGATATTGCCACCGCTTCGGAATTTGACCACTATTGGCAGTGCCAACACCTGTCAAAAACGTAGGTACACCTGTACGACGCCAGTTAAACCACGCTTCCATCCCTGTATTTTGGAAGAAGGCAATGTATTTTTGTACCAATATTTGAGTTAAGCCTACCGCTGTATTTCCAGCATATTTTACATTCGTTTGAGCTAAATAGGTCGTCACCGATGAGGCATCTGCGATACCGTAAAAACCCATTGAAGCCGTAATACCTTTAACATAATAGTCTTCGGCATTACCTGTTGCCCAACCACGATTGATACCTTCTGCAATATTGAAACAGAGCTCAGAGTAACCAATTATAAACACTGGCTCGCCGACATCATTGGAAAAATAACGCTTGCGATTTTGGAAAGAATAATCCCCTTTTTGGGCTTTGGTTGTCATATCTGCCAAGTCTTCGCCAGAACTGGCACCGACGTAAGCGTTAAAATCTGTCGCTGATAGACCTGCTTTTATCTTGGTTTCAGCTGGTTCAGCGACGATGAAAATGCGTGGATCTTTGCGTTCAATGAGCAAATCAACATAGGTTTTTGCCATATTTTCGCGGGTCGCATTGAAACCAAAATTAGATGGATTGCGCGGATATTTTGTCAATGCCGTATGAATAAACTGCATATTGTCTGACATACCTGTCATGACTGGAAACTTTGTTGGGTTGCTCAACACCTCTGCGAATTTTTGTTTGATGTTTAATTCACTATCCGCTTCTTTTTTGCTCAATCTAATTAATACGCGCAACTTATAGGTATTCACAACTTTTTGCCATTTGCGGAGGTCATTACCTAAGTATAAATCACCTGATAAGGTATTGTTGGCAGAAGTTATCAATGACGCTAAATTGTCGTTTGCTTCGTCGAGCCATTTTATGATTTGAACATAAACTGCTTTCTGCGCATCATATTTAGGTGTTGTATTATCCAACCCTTTCAAGGCTTCTGTCATCGGGATATCGCCGACACGCGCTGTCATGCCATCGAAATAATAAGCTCTAAAAAACTTACCCAAAGCAGAGTATGGATTGACATCTGCAGCGCCCGCGCGTTTGGCTTCTTCTTCCATTTTCACGACGTTTTTCAACGTTGTATAAGTGAAAGATGCTGCTGTCCAGTTGTATTCGTTTGTTGAGTAGTAGTTGTAATTGGAACAATAAAACTGATTCCAGCGCTGCTCTGCACTCCATGGCGCTGAGTACATATTGAGCAATACGCCATTTAATATCAACGAAGCGGGCGCATTGACGGCACGGTTCGGGTCTTTTTCGAGCTCATCAAAAGGCTTTTCGCAACTGAATAACATTAAAGCCAATATTGAGCAGAATATGATTAATTTATTGATTTTCATTTTAGTAAATTTTAATAAATCTAGTTATTTGAAATGATTAAAAAACAAAATTCAAGTTGATGCCATAGCGCCTTGTTGTTGGCGTTTGTAAATCAGAGCCACCACCTGTCAGATACTGTTCGATGTCCATATCCTTTTTTTCAGCAAAGTAGAATAGATTACGTGCCACAAACGAGATAGACGCTTGTCTTACCTTCATTTTATTCAATAGACTTGAAGGCAATGAATAACCAATCACCACTTCACGCAACTTCGTAAATGTGCGGCTGATGGTATTGAATTCATCTGGCCCGAATCGACGGCTGATATAGTCTTGCAAAAACTGTTTTGTTTCGTTGGGTTTAAACTGCATTTCAGAATAATTGGTGATTTTTCCATCTGGGTCGTACTTGATGGTCACGCCATTTGAGATTTGCACGCCATCACCCAAATACGATTTTATGCCTTTAGTATCTTCGATACGTGATATCCCCATTGCGCCTTGTATGGTCTCAATATGACGACCACCGCGGAATGCTTGCCGTTGAACATAATCCTGTATGACACCACCTACACGACCATCAAATTGGAAACTGAATGTCCAACTTTTGTATGAAAACCGATTGTTGACACCCCATACATAGTCAGGATTGGTGTTGCCCAAGTACTGCGGACGTGGATTTTGTATTGGACGACCACCTGCATCATTGATCAACTGACCATCTGGTGTGCGGATGAAGGCTGAACCATAGTATTTATCCATACGGTCCCCAATGTTTAGGAATGTATTGAGCGTTGATTGACCGGGATAAATTTCAGTCAATGTTTGCTTGAAAGTAGCCCAGTTGGCTAAGATATCCCAATTCAAACCTTTGTCACTTTTCAAAATAAGCCCTGTCAATGACAGTTCAGTCCCTTTTTTCTGCGTTTTGATACCATTTTGCAAAGCACCAGTAAAACCAGTCGTTTCAGAAATGGGCAATGTAAAAATGGCCGGTCCATCATTACTGATAAAGTATGCCGCGTCGAGAATCAACCGATTCTTCAAAAAACGCACATCCAAGCCAAATTCAGTTTGTGAGGTTGAGTTCGGTTCTATACTCGGATTGTTGAGTGTATTGGCAAAAACAGCATAAGGAATATTGTTATAACCCAATGGCGTTGAATATACGGCTGAGTTTTGATACGTTGGTCCGTCATAAGAAGACGAATATTGTTGACCATAACCAACAGGGAATGACACACCAGGCGTTGCTCCAATAGTCGCTGTCGTGAAGGCATCTTTTACGTTGGCATAAGAGCTGCGCAACTTAAAGAACGAGATAAAATTCGGCATTTTAACAAAATCAGAAATCACCGTACTCAATGCAGCCGACGGGTAGAAGAAGGTATTATTACCTTTAGGCAATGTCGAAAGTTTGTCCACGCGACCCGTTGTTGACAGCGTCAAAAAGTTCTTTAAACCAAAGTCAGCAGAGTAAAATGAAGACATAACCCGCATATCTGAATTGAAATTGGAGAAGAACCCTGGATTAGCCGAGTTTGCGAAATTGTAAACGCCTGGCACATTGAGGTAGTTGGTAGAGGCGTAATTTGAGTTGTAGTTGAAAATCCGCATATTGGCACCCGCCAAGGCATTCACGCTGAAGAATTCCGTCAGTTGCTTGTTGTACTTCAACAAAAACTGAGTATTGTTGTCAAATAGATTGCGACGGTCTTCGCGATAGTCACCGCGTGCTTCCTCACGTCCGTAAGACGTTGCAGAGTAGGGTAGCTTTTCACTTCGCAACATGCCCCAAGTCGAAACTTGTGTGCCAATGCTGGCATCAAAGCCATCTGCTATCTGGTATTTCAATGACGTTTGAGCAATAATATCCGTTTTGTAATGACCACGTAACCACTCTTTCACGACGAACCAAGGGTTATTATAGCGTTGATATTCCGCATAAATCTGTTGAACGCCTTCTTTACCTGGTTGCCAAAGTCTTTTCATGTCATCTACATTCCAGTCAGCACCACCCCAAATAACCATATTGTAAATCAAAGAGTTGGGACCATAATTCGCATCAGGGAAGTTGGGAGTATATTGACGATTGTACTGAACATCGCCTTCAAAACGCAGGCGATCCGTAAAATTATAGCCTGTATTTATCTTAAAAGTCGTGCTATTCAGTTGTGTATTCGGAACAATGCCTTTTTGATAAGTATGAGACATGGAAAAGCGCAAATCATACTTTTCATTGCTGGAAGCGATGGCAATATTATTAGTTGACAAAATACCAGGTTGGATAAACCGCTTCAAATTATCCTTACCACGTGCTACCCAAGGCGTTCCTTTCCTTATACCCGTAACAGGGTCAACAGGGCTGTCATACTGAGGGATTAACTGACCGTCGAAACGAGGACCCCAAACATCGTAGTCGCCATCATTGACGCCACCACCACGACCGTTCTTAAAAGCATATTGTCCGTGGTCACCTGGTCCATAAAGGTCTTGTACTTTCGGAATAGCTAAAAAACCATTGTCGGTCATCGTTGAAGAATTGACCTCTACTGAAAAACCCCGTTTGTCCTTTGAACCTCGTTTGGTGGTTATCAATATCGCACCATTTTTACCACGAAAACCGTACAAAGCTGATGCAGATGCCCCTTTCAAAACAGAGTACGTTTCGATGTCGTCAGGACTCAAATTCCAAGTATCCGAGTTAATCGGTACACCATCGACCACAAATAGAACATCTGAATTACCCCTCAGTGAGATATTCGGGCGGCGCAACAATTCTGTACTCGAACCAATTGTCAAGCCAGCAACTTTACCCACCAATGAACTAACTGGATTCGGTTCACGCGCCTTCGTGACAGCAGCACCATCTAAAGATTGAATCGAAACACCAATCGCCCGCACATCTTTTTTGACACCTAAAGCCGTTATCACGACTTCAGATAGTTGGCGATTGTCTGGTTTCAACACCAAATCTAATGCCGTACGGTTGCCAACAGCAATCTCTTGTGTTGCCATACCAACTGCCGAAAAAACCAATGTAGCATTGGGAAGAGCACTAATTTTATAAGTGCCATCAACATCTGTAACGGTACCTTTTGCCGTTCCTTTAACGAAAACAGAAACACCTGGTAAACCAAGACCATCTTCAGAGTTCGTGATTTTTCCTGAAATGTTTTGCTCTTGAGCATAGGTTTGCTGCAATACACAAATTTGAAGGAGTAGAAAAACCATAAAGCCAAATAGGTTTTTCCTGTAGGGTTTTTTAAACCCTATTCGTAGAGTTCGTTTCATTGGATTCGATTTTTGTTTTTATTAATAAGTGAAGAATTAAAGGAATTCCACATGAGCTTGCCATGTGGTGACGTGTAAAATTAAATAGTTAACTTTTTAAAAACAGTTGTTATGTGGATTGCGAATAATAGGACAATATTAAAAATAAGTTTACAAATACTAAAACTATTGGTTAGAAAATTTTTAAATAAAATATGCGTAAACCATACTTTATAATATCAATTATTTTGACTATTCCCATTTAATCCAATTTTAAGCCTAAAAAAACCATTTTTTGCAGATTTTACTATTACTTAACAACATGGAATAAAGTTTACAAATTTTACCGTATGACATCCATCGTTTTTAATTCCAGAACAGCTCGGTATTAAAAAGCAAATTGGATTGTGCCATAGCGAAAATCCTCTTGCTGTGTTGACTTTGCAAAAGTATTTGACCTGTGTTAATTGAATGTTATTTCAATTTAAAGTTATCGTGAATTTGGAAAACACCCCCTCAGTATTCCATGCATTTGGAACACTAAAAGACAATTAAGTGTGTCGTGTCTAGTATTTGAGTGTTTAGAATGATTGATAATTAGAGATTCATAATTTTCTAAATATCAAAAACTAAATACTAAAAATGTAGGAAGAAATGGTGTGTAAAGGGAAAACGGCTATTTTTTATGGGTTTCGTTGAAGAAGTAAACCACCAATATCAAGGCTTCTGAATCACCGATATTGGTAGGTTTATGTGCCACACTAGCATCAAAAAACAAAGAATCACCTTCATTGAGGATGTATTTCATGTCTCCAATAGTGTATTCGACAGAGCCTTTAATAATGTATTTATACTCAAATGCATCTGTTTTGACTGCATGAGTACGACTTGCCCCTTTTTTCAATTCAAGAATGACAAAGTCAACAGGCAGTACGTTGATGTTTTTGGTCAGTATGCGTTTGTACGAAAACCCTTTGGCATGCTCTTTTTCAAAAGTTTGGTAACTTTCTTTTCTCTTGACGATGGCTTTCGAGTTGTCAGTATCTTGTTGAATATCATTAAAAAATTCATTGAAATCTATATTCAATGCCTTGATAAGATTGACCAACACCAATAAAGACGGGATGGTACGGTTGTTTTCGATTTGGGAAATCAGTCCTTTACTCACCTGTGCATTGTCAGCCAATTGTTGCAAAGTGATGCCTTTTTCCTTGCGTTTTTCTTTTAATTTACTACTTATTTGAATGATAATGTCTTCTTGCATGAGTCCGATAGTTTAACTAATATCCTTGTTGTTGTTGTTTAGAACGGTAAAGATATTTAATTACTCTGACTTCAATTCTATGTTGTAAGTTGAAACATACGTTCAAAAATATTTTCTCTGGTCAAATTACCCCCTCAGTATTTGAGTCTTTTCAGTCGAATCAAGCAGTTTTGGTACTAAGTAATGATGGTTGTGTTTTCTAAAGCACTATCCAAAATAATCAATGCGTTTATTAATTCGTTTCTCGTTATCGTCAAAGGTGGAGAGAGTTGTAAAACATTGCCTTGTGACACTTTAAAACTCAATCCATTTTTTAGGCACTCGTACATCACCATCTCAGCTTCCTGGACAGCTTTTTCTTTGGTTGTCCGATTTCTGACCAATTCAACGCCCCATAACAAACCGATACCGCGAACATCGCCAATCAAATCGTGTTTTTCCATCATCAGCGTTAATTGTTCGCGCATGAATATGGCATCCTTTTCAACTTTTTCAAGGACATGATGCTGCTCCATAAAGCTCAACATCGCCAATGCTGCCACACAACCCAACGGGCTTTTTTCATGTGTAAAATGCCCCAACGACACATCATTTGCTACATTATAGGTGTCTCGTGCGACGATGGCCGCTATCGGCATCACACCACCGCCCAAACCTTTGCCGAGGCAAACGATGTCGGGCTCAATGCCATAATGCTCAAATGCAAACATTTTACCCGTGCGCCCAAAGGCAATCGGTATTTCATCTAATATGAGCAGAACGTTGTGGTGGGTACAGATGTCCCTGACTTTAGTCCAATAGGCTTGAGAAGGGATTTGAACATCGGTATTGCGAATCGTTTCTATCATAAAAGCACCAATATCGCCCTCTTTTTCAATCACATACTCTAGATAGTCGGCATAAGCCACATCACTCTTTTCACTGGATTGGAATGGACCTCGATAGGTCATCGGTGGCGGAATACGTTCCACACCTGGCGTCAACGGTCCCATGCCTTTACGAAAATCAAGCTCACCACCTGCGCCAATAGCATCCAAAGAAGCACCATGAAAAGAATCCCAAAGCGATATGATTTTATGTTTTCCCGTCACCAGCCGCGCCAGTTTTAAAGCCATGCTGATAGCAGACGTCCCGCCCGGTGCAAAAAGCACTCGATTTAGGTTGCTCGGTAAAAGAGAGCCTAATTTTTTTGCCAATTCAATAGCGGGTGCGTTGGTATAACGGCGGGGTGAAAATGGCAAAATATCCAATTGTTCCTTGACTTTTTCAATAATATAAGGATTGCGATAGCCCAATTGATGAACATTATTACCATGAAAATCCATGTATTTTTTGCCTTGCAAATCGGTCAAATAGATGCCTTCGCAAGAAGCCAACACATCCAGACAAGGTGTTGACAAGGCTTGGTGCAAAAAATACTGCGCATCTTCATCCAACAACTGTATGGTTTCAGCATGGTCAATCACGGCATACCACGTTTGGCGGGAAGCAGATATATTGACGTCACCTTCTGTACGGTTTATCGAGTCTTTCATGATAAGGATATACTTTCGTGAAGTAAAATAGACAGTTACACACTGTTTTTTCGCAAGCGAAAAAAGGCGTGCAATAATTAACTTTTACGGAGCGAAGCTGTATTTTATGATTTAAACCGTTTCTGAAGGAAGTCAAAATCAACCACTTACTTTCTGAGAGCGTGCCAAGGCACACCGATTCAACCATTCGGCACTAAAAGGGTCAATTTTACCAAAACGTTCCAAATTAAAATGAGAAAAATCATAAGGATTGGGGCGCCCCGCCGCCATCTCTGCAAAAGCCAAACCGACACCACCTGACACTGAAACACCCGCACCCCCACAACCTGTTGCCAATAATAAATTCCGAACATGGGGCGCTTCGCCCATGCTCAAATTGTTGTCAGGCGTATAACCTGAAAAGCCTGCCACGTAGTGTTTCAAGCCAATTTCGTAGGCTTTTGGGAAAAAACGAGCTAATTTATTCATCACTTGACTCAAATCATCCATACCATTATCGGGACTGAATGAGAATTGGCTGATGTCGTTGGGTATGTCTTTAGGTGAAACGACAAAGGATTTTGGCTCTCTGATTCCAAACAAAAGGCAGCCGCCTTCGGGTCGGGCATACGCTTGCGCTTCAGGCAGTAAAACAATGGGACTATTGACTGGGAATATTGGATTTCTTTCTGTAATCCAATATTGACTTCTCACAGGTGCCATCGGTATGCCAATACCCGCTTGTGCCGCGAGAATCGGTGACCATGAACCTGCGGCTATGATAACTTTTGAGGCTTCAATGCGTCCTTTGTCGGTCTGAACACCCACAACAGTGTTGCCTTCCATGATTAATTCAGAGACTGACACACCTTGTCGAATCTGTGCGCCTTGCATGCGCGCGCAACGTGCAAAAAAAGTACTCAACAAATACGGGTCGCAATAGGCTTCTTTAGGCATAAACCCGATGCGGAGCGCTTCATCGGTTTTCAGCCAAGGTGATATCTGATGCGCTTCTGCGGACGTGATGTATGTTGCCCCCTCAGTATATTCATCGGCAATGTTCATCAACACGTCCAAATCGGCGACACTCTTTTCGCTGGCGGCAACATGCATCACCCCAACCCTTTTGATGTCCATACTTTCGTCCAATTGTTTCTCCATATCGGCAATGGCGCGATAGGTTTCCAACGAAAGCGGTACGAAATGCCGTTTAGACCTAATGCGTGTTATCAAAGCAGCCGCTCGGCTGGTGGCGGCATTGCACAACTCATTCCGTTCCAAAACAATGATTTTTTTATCGGGATTGTTGCGGGTATAGTAGTAGGCAATGGCACAGCCAAACAAACCGCCGCCCACAACAACGACATCTGCTATTTCAGAAGCGACATTTACCATGGCATTGAAAATGTTTTGACATACGTAAAACACTTGATGGCTTCAATAACGCCCTCTTTGATGCCCAAACCTGAGTCTTTGATGCCACCAAAAGGTGATTTTTCGATGCGATAACCCGGTACTTCATTGATATTGACTGTACCGACTTTCAATTCTTTGATAAAACGAATCGCCAATTCCATGTTTTTGGTCACGATGCCTGCCGACAAACCGAAACTTGTCGAATTGGACAGACTGATGGCATCGGCAATGTCGCTGAATCCAAGTATCGGTGCCAAAGGACCAAAAGATTCTTGCATCACCATTTGCGCATCACGCGGCACATTTACTATCACCGTCGGCTCCATCAATGCGCCATGACGCTTGCCACCTAAAACCACCTTTGCGCCTTGAATCACAGACTTTTTGACCACGTCTTCCAAGTACATAGCCGATTGTTCGTCTATGACTGTTCCAACTTTTGTATCCGCATCGGCTGGGTCACCGCAGGTATATTCCTTGGCTTTTTCAATAAATCGCTTGGTAAATTCTTCAATAATGCTGTTTTGCACCAATATTCTTTTCACTGCTGTACAACGTTGACCTGAATTTCTGAATGCACCTTCTGCTGCTAAAAAGACCGCCAAGTCCATATCGGCATCTTCCAAAACGATTAATGGGTCATTGCCGCCCAATTCTAAAATCACTTTTTTATAACCTGCTGTTTGAGCAATCATTTTACCGACCGCGACACTACCTGTAAAGGAAACCAAGTCAATGCGGTCGTCTTTAACCAAACGTTCAGCCACATCTGCTGTTGAACCCAAGACAACACTCAACATATAAGGCGGCAACCCTGCTTCATAGAGTAGCTCCACCAATTTAATCGCCGTCAGCGGTGTTTTTTCAGATGGCTTTAAAATCACAGGTGCACCTGCCGCAATAGCGGGTGCAATTTTGTGAGCCACTTGATTGAGCGGATGATTGAAAGGTGTAATGGCAACCGCTAGACCGATCGGCTCGCGCAAGGTGAATATTTTACGTGCTTTACCGGAGGGCGAAATATCGCATGAAAAAACTTCACCATCATCTTTCAGACATTCGATAGCCGAAAACATCAGAACATCGTGCGCCCGACCCGTTTCATACCGCGCCTCCCGAATAGCTAAGCCAGATTCGGCACTGATAATTTGAGCAAATTCCTCTTTCCGTTCCATCAACAAATGGCGGGTTTTATCCAAAATGGTATAGCGTTCAAACCTAGTCAAGGCTTTTCCACCCGCCAAACCTTTTTGAATCGCCTTTTCCGTATCGTCGGCACTTACCAATTGGACAGTTCCTACCAAACGACCGTCGTAAGGGCTTCTTACTTTGAGCAAATTATCGGAATAAATGGCTTTACCGGCTATGTAGCAAGGTAAATTGAGTACTTCTGTTGAAATAGCTGTCATGGCTTGTTGTTTATAAATGTGGTAAAAAATTAATTGAACCGTCTTTTACCCCCTCAGTACGGAGCATCAATTTGTACCATTAATGGTGAAATCGAAGATGTCAAAATTCCGTGGGTCGCCCGATGCTTTGAGTTTATAAGCTTTATGATTCAACGGATGCGAAATAACCATCGGCACCATTTCCTCATACCGACCGCCATGAGACCGCAACGTGCCATCCAAAGCTTTCAAATCGTGATCCGCAGGCGTTTTTCCGACCACCACATCACGACCTGACAAGACCAGCAAGTCGCCTGTACGGTCTTCGGGTTGTTCCAAAATGCGGCTGCCTGTTTTTTTATCATACACTTCCGTAATGCCGTGTTGGATTGCCAACCAATCTTTTACTTCATTAATTTTTGATTTATCCTGCACATGCACCACCACATAAGAACCCAAAGCACCATGATGCTTCACATAAGGGTCGGTTATAGGGCAAATGACCCGAAAGCCTTCGCCAAATTGCTCCGTCAACATGGTCTCTATAAACAGCACGTTCGGTGAGCCATCACTTTTGACTTTTGCATTCATGCCATGGTCAGCCGTTGCGCCGATGACCGCACCTAAGTCCATGAGTTTGCCCAATTCTGCGTCAATGGCTTCATAAAATGCCAACGACTCCTCTGCTTCGGGCGCATAGGTATGTTGCATATAATCTGTCAACGAGAGGTATAAAAAATCGGCTATGCCTTTCTCAATCATTGCTACACCCGCACGCAATACAAACAAACTCGCTTCTGCACTGTAAATAGCCGGTGTTTTATGTCCAATAACTGTTTCAACATCATCTAAACCATGCGTTTCTTTCTTTGCTTGATTGGCTTTTTCAGCTGAAAAGGCTATGCCACCGTTGAGTTTATAAGATAAAATATCGCGCAGCTTTTCTTTGGCGGTCACAACGGCGACCTTTCTGCCTGCATTGGCAGCAGCAGCCAAAATCGTTTCTGCCCGCAGATATTCCGATGAATTCATCATCACCTCTTGGTCTTTGGCTTCGTCGTAGAAAAAATTACCACTGATGCCATGCACAGCTGGCGATACGCCTGTGATAATTGATGAGTTGTTGACATTTGTAAAAGAAGGTAACGCACCTCTGACCATGCCCCGATAGCCATTTCTTGCCATTTTTTTGAGGTTCGGCATCCGATCGTGCGCCATCGTTGTATCCAAGTATTCATCAGCCGACCCGTCGAGACAAATGACGACATAGGGTTTAGCGACTGGATGAAATGTGATATTATTGACGCTAAACGGTTTAGTTGTAATGCTCATTTTAACTTATTTATTTGATTCTTATTGTTTTTTCAATTTTTAAGGAAATAGGAATTCTTAATCCACCCCCTCAGTATAAAAGGTGTTTTTCCAATTTTTAAACAGCCATTGGCTCGCGCAACACTATGTGTTCTTCTTCAATAATTTCCTTAACGGCAACAATCAATGCTTTGACATCATCGGGAAAAATTTGCCCTATATTGCCGATCCGAAAAGCATTGGCTTTGCTCAATTTGCCTGGATAAATGATGAATCCTCTGTCATTCAACTTGTTATAAAATCGTTCAAAATTGAAGTTGGGATCATCGGGATACAAGAAAGACGTGATGATATGGCCTTGAATCTCTGGTTTCAAGTATTGTTTAAAGCCCAATGCCGCCATACCATCGTCCAAAATATGTTTATTTGCTTGGTATCTTTTTTCACGTGCAGTAATGCCGCCTTCATTTTCCAACTCAATTAAGGCTTGATTGAACGCCA
>JAYVFS010000003.1:0-20909 GCA_043772905.1 Saprospiraceae bacterium
ATCTCTTACTTGTGATTTGTGCTACCAACGTTCATCATCAAAATTTCTTCAATCAGGGCGTAGCCCTATAACTTATTTTAAAGTGCCAAAGTAGAATTATGTGCCGACTAAGTTTGTAAAAATGTAGAAAACTTTTCATGTATAAAAAGAGCGATGTTTGGGCTATTTTCAATGGCTTAGACATCGCTTTTTTACAATACTCCTGTTGAAAACGTTTAAATAAATATACTAAAACATAATATTTAAATGCTTGCCTAACAACTATCTGCTATAATTTCGTCTAAAAACTTGTAAAAAACTTTTCAGAATAGATTGGGCGATTAATTTTACAATTAAATTAAAATACAAATACTTTTTTTGTAAATTTTACAAACATAATATTCCAACTTTAAAACAAGTATGAAAAATTCTTTATCCCCTAATGTCGAACTGGCGAACCAAATCATTGAGCAGGGTCGGTCAGTTGGCATCCTCCACCACGTCATCAGCAATGAATCCACTGATGGTAAAAACATTATTATCAACGGAAAGCGGGTGACGTATTTCGGTAATTGTAGTTACCTCGGCTTAGAGCACGACCCACGGTTAAAAGAAGCGGCTATTGATGCCATCGAACGGTATGGTATCCAATTTTCTTGTTCACGCACCTATGCACGCCTACCGCTTTACGATGAGCTGGAGTACCTTTTAAGCCAAATTTTTGAGAGACCTGTCATAGCTGCACCTACTACGACGCTCGGACACATGTCCACTGTCCCAGTTTTGATGCGCCGCAATGATGTGATCATCATTGACCAACAAGCGCATTCAAGCATGCACGATGCGATTGCCATTGCCAAAAACATAGGTACGCAAGTTGAAATACTCCGCCACAATCGAATGGATATGCTTGAAAGTCGGCTTAAAAAGCTAACTCAACAATATGACCGCGTTTGGTTTATGACAGATGGTATTTTTTCCATGTTTGGCGATGTCCCCCCCCTCAGTACCCTTTGGGATTTCATGAACAAATATGACAATTTTTATTGTTATATTGATGATGCACATGGCATGAGCTGGACAGGGAAAAATGGCAGCGGTTACGCCCTCAGTCAATTACCCTATTTCCATGATAAAATGGTTTTGTTAACATCGCTTGCTAAAGGTTTTGGTGCCTGTGGTGCAGCCATTGTTATGCCAAATGAAGCAATTCGGCGCGTTGTTTTGAATACAGGTACAACACTAAGGGCTTCAGGTCCCGTTCAACCATCAACACTGGGGGCAATGATTGCTTCGTCGAAAATTCATCTAACACCTGAAATCACCGAAAGACAGCAGCAATTAAGCAGATTGATGAGTTATTTCATGCTCACTGCTAAATCTCTACGCCTTCCGCTTGTCAATGAAGACAAAACACCTATCTTTTTTATTGGCGTAGGCACACCCGATACGGGTGCCGAAATCACCCAACGTATGCTCAATTCCGGCTATTTGCTCAATCCATCCTCCTTCCCTTCTGTTTCTTACAAACATACAGGCATGCGAATAGCGTTGACGACACACCACACAGAACAAGATATTTATGAAATGCTCAACAAGCTTTCAGAGCATCTGACTGATATGGAGGGTCAAGCAAAAGTGAGTCGTCAGGATATTCATCGAGCCTTTGGAATGGTGTTACAAAACAACTAAAAGACGGTATAGTTTTTGGCAGTTGCCTTTGAGGTTTTCATCAGACAATTGTTTTTTTTATGCAAAAATTTAGTTTATTAATAAACTTTTTTATTCCGAATAAACTGAAAGACGACCCCTTTGTCTATCGGAAAGCCAAAGTATTGATTCATGTTATCCTATATTTGATATTGACAGGTATTCTTAATAAGATTTTTTCTCTAATTTTTGATAACAATGAGCAAGTACTTGTTTATCCAGGCATCATTGCAGGTCTTCTTTTATTATTTATTTTCAAAAAAACAGGAAATACAATCCTTGTTAGCAATCTATTGGCTGTGTTTTGGGTACTGCCGTTGATGCATGTCATCCCTGAAACCAAAGGGCTATATTCCGACAATTTACTGTGGCTTTTTTTAGCCCCCCTCAGTGTTTTGCTCTTTGCCAATCGGCGGTGGGGCGGTACATGGCTGAGCTTCTTGCTGATTTATACCGTGTATTTATATTTATTTCATTCCGATAAAAATGCAGCAGCTCCTATTTCTGAAGATGAATCCATGTATTATCTCATCAGTTATACAACGCTTTTTATCGCCATTTTTTTCGTCGTTGTTATTTTTGAGACTGGACAGCTCGTGACCATTGCCCTTTTGAAAAAGCAAAAAGCGATTCTGGTAGAACAAACAGAGGAAATTGCTCGCAAAAATGCCGAACTCTTAGCCATTGAAGATCGCCTCCGCGAAACCAATCAAGATCTCGAACATTTTGCATTCGCTGCCAGCCACGACCTTAAAGAGCCTTTGAGAATGATAGGCATGTACACCCAACTCACTAAAAAACGTCTTGATGGAAAATTGGACGACTCATCCAGAGAGTTCATGGGTTATGTGACAGATGGTGTTGGACGTATGCAAAGCCTTTTGGATTCACTACTCGATTATTCCCGTTTGGGTAAAAATAAAAACGAATTAAAGGACATTGACCTCAACGATACCATCTTTTTGGTCATTCACAACCTGATGCCGCGTATGAAGGAGACCAATGCCGCCGTTGTTGCCAATACTTTGCCCACCATCAGAGCCTCTTCGTTTGAGATGATTCAGTTGTTTCAGAATCTAATTGCCAATTCTATAAAATTTCGGCGGGCAGACGTACCGCCGTCTATTGAAATCAATGCAAATGAAACCTTGACAGGTGATTACCTTTTCACCGTTGCAGACAATGGCATCGGCATTCCTGAACAACATCAAGAGCGTGTTTTCAAAATTTTTGAACGTTTAAATACTCGGGCAAATTACGAAGGGTCAGGCATCGGTTTGGCAACCTGCAAAAAAATTATCCAAAGTGCTGGTGGTAAGATTTGGCTTGAAAGTACTGAGGGGGTCGGTACAACATTTTATTTTACCCTGCCTAAATTTGTATCCAATTAAGCTTTCAGAAAATGTTCAAATTCGGCATAGTAAATCAGCCATTTTAGCTTTGGTTCTTTGTCATTTTGAGCGCAGCGAAAAAATCTATTTTTCTTTTAAAAACAGCATTATCTAAGCCATTTTAGTACATTTAGTCTCTTTCACTACGTTCATAATGACAAAAAATCCGTCGCCATTTTCTAAAGTGGAAATTGCTGAGTCCTTCTCCATAATCTTTATAAATCATTGATATTTAATGACTTAATGATATTTTCATCCTGTTTTTTAGTTCTATACTTTAACTTTTGATAAACGATTGCGCAGCAAATGGTCAGCCACAACAATCGCTGCCATTGCTTCCACAATCGGTACGGCACGTGGCAAAACGCAAGGGTCATGCCGACCTTTTCCAGTCACTTCCACTGCTTCACCAGCCATATTGACCGATTCTTGAGCTGGAATAATCGTTGCCACAGGCTTAAAAGCCACCCGAAAATAGATGTCTTCGCCATTGCTGATACCACCTTGAATACCGCCTGAATGGTTCGTTTTTGTCCTAACTTTTGACCCCTCAGTATAAAAGGCATCGTTGTGCTCAGAACCACGCATCGTCACACCGTCGAAACCCGAACCGTATTCAAAACCTTTTGAGGCATTGATAGATAACATGGCTTTCGCCAAATCTGCATGCAATTTATCAAATGCCGGTTCGCCCAAACCAACAGGGCAGCCTTGTATCACGCAAGTCGTCACACCCCCAATCGTATCACCCGCCTTTTTAACTTCTTGTATTAAGGCTATCATTTTTTCTGCCATTTCAAGGTCGGGACAACGTACTGGAGTTGACTCTATTTCATTGAAATCCAATAAGTTGTAAGGTTTTTCTGCTTTTAAATAACCCACTTGGCTCACATAAGCATTGACAGACACCCCCTCAGTATGCAGCAGCATTTTGGCAATTGCACCACCCGCAACCCTTGCCGCAGTCTCACGTGCCGAAGAACGTCCGCCGCCCCGATAGTCCCGATGACCATATTTTGTTTGGTAAGTAAAATCGGCATGGCTTGGACGATATTTGTCAGCAATATGACTATAATCCTTAGAGCGTTGGTCTTCGTTATAAATGACTAAGGCAATCGGATGCCCCGTGCTTTTACCTTCAAAAACACCGCTTAATATTTGCGCACTGTCCGATTCGTTGCGTTGCGTCACAATTTTTGATTGTCCAGGACGACGACGGTCAAGTTCCTGTTGAATAAAAGTTTCGTCAATCGGCACACCAGCTGGGCAACCGTCAACGATGACACCGATAGCGACACCATGCGATTCACCGAAAGTTGTGATACGAAAAGCCTGTCCAAATGTATTTCCTGCCATGAATTTAAGTGTATGAAAGCGTTTATAAATGAATGATAATGGAATTGGAAGCGCAAAATTAGCTTTTTCAATTCAAAAACAGCTTGGATACTGAGGGGTTTATTTATATTGAGCCGATTTCAATTTCAAGAGATTAAAAAAAATATTTGTTTGTAGAGCAAACCGACTCTTTGTTTTTATCGTAGTTGAAAATGGACACATTTCGTCCTATTGAAAAACATTTTATTAATCAAAAAACCACTTTCTGATGAAGAAACTTTACAAAATTCTCTTTGTACTTATCCTTTTAAGCACTCAAATTCTTTCCGCACAACGCAATGTCAAAATGTTGTTCACAGCTCGTCTGAATGGCGCAAATGAAAAACCAACTGCCGTTGTCACACAAGCCAAAGGACTTGTTACCGCCGTTGTTGAAGGCAATACCGTGACCATTAACGCTGTTTTTGACAGTTTGAGCGGTCCTGTTACAGGTTGCCATTTTCACAAAGGCGTAGCAAGTGGTACAGGCGGCACGTTTACAAACTTTTTGACAAATATTCGGGGCAACCGTCTATATGTCAAAACCACGTTAACAGATGCGCAAATTGGCGACATGATGGAAGACAGCGTGTATTTCAACGTGCATACCACCGCTAATAGTGGTGGAGAAATCCGCGGTCAAATGGTTTTTGAAACAGACTACTTATTCGACGTTATTGCAACTGGCTCACAAGAAATACCAGCGGTGACATCAACAGCTTCAGCAGTTGGTACTTTTAATATTTCAAGACTTCTTTTCACCACAGGTAACAAAATAGATTATAAAGTTACCGTAAATGGCTTGTCAGGGGCTATTACAGGCGCACACTTACATTACGGAGCATTTGGTGTGAGTGGTGGCGTGGCGTATCCACTGGCTTTCAGTGGGAATACTTTGACAGGCAGCCTTACCGTACCCTTTACTTTTCTTGACAGTATATTCAGAGGCTTGATATACATGAATATTCACACGACAGCCAATCCCAATGGTGAAATTCGCGGTCAAGTTTTTTATGAAGGCTCTGGCATCGGTTTTGATGCCGCTATTGATGGCGCACAAGAAGTACCAACAAATGCGTCAACAGCTAAAGGCACTATGTATGCTAATATTCGTTCAACACTCGACACACTTGATTATGCCGTTTTAGTCACGGGTATTGTCCCCACAAATGCCCATTTCCACAAAGGTGCCGTCGGTGTAAGTGCTGGTGTTATTGTCGCTTTAGCTCCTGCTAGTGCTTCTTTTCCAAATTTATATGCGGGTAAAGTACCGATGACACCTGCGCTTATTGATGCTTTTACAAAAGACAGTATGTATGTCAATATACACTCCACAGCATTTCCCAATGGTGAAATTCGCGGTCAAGTAGCGTCTCTTTTGCGGACAGGTTTGGTTGCCAACTTATGTGGTGGTCAAGAAACACCTGCTGTAAACACGTCTGCTTCGGGTGCAGGTTTTATGTCCATATCACGTGATAAAAGCCTGCTATTATTGGATGCCGTCACCAATGGATTAAGTACAAATGCCAGTGGTGCGCACATTCATCGCGGTGAAAAAGGTGTTCCAGGACCTATCATTATCAGTTTGGCATCTGTGCTTAGTGGAAACGCAACAAGAGCCATATACGGCGTGACGACTATACCAACACTTGTGGACTCCATGATTAATGGTTTGACCTATTTTAACTTCCACACAACGGCTAATCCAAATGGTGAAATTCGGGGTCAAGTGGCACCCAATTTGGTTCAAGAATGTTTGGCAAACAGTGTTTTAGAGCTAAATGGTGAAAAATTTGTCGTCAAAGTGGCACCAAATCCTGTTTCCGAACGACTAAATGTCACCTTTGAAAGCAATGAACAATTCAATGCACAAATCATTGTTTCTGATTTAATAGGTCGTCAAATTTCTGCTCAAAAGGTTGAAATACTGAGGGGGGATAATAACATAGATGTCAATACGTCGAATATGAATGCGGGTATTTATTTCATCCAATTGCGCCAAGCCAATCGCCTATTGTTTACAGAAAAAATCGTTAAGAACTAACAACAAACTATTTTTGAAACCTTTTTGCAACTGCCCTACTGAATGTCCTTTCAGTAGGGCTTTTTTTTGTTACTAAGATAAAAATTGAATAATTCGCTTCAAAAATCTACTTTTGCCCTCAATAGACTTACTTATCGAAAGTATTTTGAAATCACCTAACCAAATTATTAAAACTGATGTTGTCAACCGAATTAGAAACCCAATCCTCGTCCAAGCCCATTTCCACAGACGTTTTACTGAGGGGGTATTACCTCGTTGTCACCGCTAAAACGATGGCAGAGACGTATGAAGAAAACTTCCGTTTTGTCTCCAAATACGTCCATGCTGTGTCTCGTGGACATGAAGCCGTTCAAGTCGCTTTGGGTATGCAATTGCTGCCGCAAGACGTACTCGGACCTTATTATCGTGACGATGCAATGATGCTCTCGATTGGCTCTACACCTTTGGATATGATGTTGCAATTGATGGCAAAACGAGACGACCCATTTTCAGGCGGTCGTCAATATTATTGTCACACAAGTCTGAACGACATGGACAAACCGACGATTCCGCACCTTTCCGCAGCAACAGGTATGCAAGCGATACCGATGACGGGCGCAGCTTTGGGCATTGCGTACAAAGAAGCCGTTGGTTTAGCGGATAAAAACGACGACGAAAAACCAATCGTCGTTTGTTCCTTCGGCGATGCGTCTATTACTGAGGGGGAGGTTTCCGAAGCTTTTCAAATGGCAGTTTTGAAAAAATTACCCATTTTATATTTGGTGCAAGACAATGGTTGGGATATTTCGGCTAATGCAGAAGAAACCCGCGCACAAGACGCTGCTTTTTATGCACAAGGCTTCAATGGTTTAGAAACGAGACGTATAGACGGTGCAGATTTTGCTGAATGTTACAATACTTTTAATGAAGTTATAGACATAATTAGGCGTGAAAGACGACCTTTTTTGATACACGCCAAAGTGCCTTTATTGACACATCACACCTCAGGCGTGCGCAAAGAATGGTATCGAGACGATTTAGAGGAACACTTTACGCGCGACCCTTACCCACGCCTCCGCCAATTGATGTTGGATTCGGGTTTTACAGAGGGGGACCTTTTGGACATTGAGAATGAAGTTAAAACATTGGTTATCAATGATTTTGAAAAAGCAAAAGCCGCTGCCGACCCAACACCAGAGGATTTATTGACTCATGATTTTGCACCCACACCGATAACAGAAGAACGTGGCAACAGAACGCCAAACGGCAAATCGGAAGTCGTCATGGTGGATGCTGCCCTTCATGCCATCGAAGAGTTGATGAGCCAGCACAAGGAGTGTTTGTTTTATGGTCAAGACGTAGGGCGACGATTAGGCGGCGTTTTCCGTGAAGCAGCAACGTTGGCAGAGAAATTTGGTGATGAACGGGTTTTTAACACCCCCATTCAAGAAGCGTTTATTATTGGTTCAACAGTCGGAATGTCTGCCGTAGGCTTGAAGCCGATTGTTGAAGTACAATTTGCAGATTATATCTTTCCAGGCATCAATCAATTGTTTACAGAAGTCAGTCGCTCTTGTTATTTGTCGAATGGCAAATTCCCTGTTTCGATGGTTTTACGAGTGCCAATCGGAGCTTATGGCAGTGGTGGACCTTATCATTCGAGTAGTGTTGAGACTTTGATTACTGCGATTCGAGGTTTAAAAATCGCTTATCCAAGCAATGGTGCAGACTTAAAAGGCTTGCTCAAAGCGGCTTATTATGACCCAAACCCTTGCGTTATTTTTGAACATAAGGGTTTGTATTGGTCAAAAGTAAAAGGTACTGAGGGGGCTAAAACTGTTGAACCCGATGCCGATTATGTCCTGCCTTTTGGCAAAGCCAATATCATCTTAAAGGCTGATAATGAATGTGTTGCGAAAGGAAAATCCCTCGTTGTCGTCACGTATGGCATGGGCGTACATTGGGCTTTGAACGCTGCAAAACAATACAAAGGACGTATAGAAATTTTGGATTTACGAACACTTTTTCCCTTAGACGAAGCCTTGATTTTTGAAACCGTCAAAAAGCACGGACGTTGTTTGGTGGTGACTGAAGAAGCGGTAAATCCGTCATTTGCCCAAAGTTTGGCAGGGCGCATTCAGGAGTCTTGTTTTGAATATCTCGATGCACCTGTACGGACAATTGGGGCGGTCAATATGCCCGCAATTCCTTTGAATGAAGTGCTGGAACGGACGATGGTGCCTTCGATTGAGAAAGTGGGTGAAGCGTTGGAATCGTTGTTGAAATATTGATTTTTAGTAATTACTTAGCCGTAGCACGGACTTCAGTCCGTGAATGTTTAAAAAAATATGTTTTGTAAAATATTTATCGAGTTTTATTGTAAAAAAGACATTCACGGACTGAAGTCCGTGCTACGGCTAAGTAATTACGATTTTTAAAACATAAATTGTTTTTACAAAACAATCATTAAACATAAAAAACAATAGTATTTGTAAGAAAAATATAAAATACAGGGTGTTTTTATTTTAAAATAATGTTTCTACATTTAGGCTTTTAAAACAATTAAAACAAGCCTACTATGCTGACAAACGATGAACTTTGGAAAGGTGTATTCGAGGATTTAGCAACCGACTTTATCCAAAAATTCTATCCTGACTTGTATCCTTATCTTGATCCAAGCAGACCAATTGAATTTTTGGATAAAGAATTGGCACAACTAAGCCCTGATTCAGAAGATGGTAAACGAGCCGTTGATAAACTGATGAAAGTTTATTTGGTTGGCATGATAGAACCACGTATTATTTATATTCATGGAGAAGTTCAAGGTTATCCTGATGTGGTGTTTGATGAACGCAACTTCATCTATTTTTATCGTCTTTTTGACCGATTCAAAGGAAATATTGCTGTAAATGTTATTTATACTGACGACAATCCGCATTACAAACCTTCGGAATTTCGATACAATTGTATGGGTACATCAGTATTATACGCCTTTCCAATTTGCAAAGTCATGGATCAAAACCATGAACAACTCGCCAATTCAGAAAACTTATTCGATACTGTTCTGTTAACGGCTTATTGGGCAATTCAAAGAAAGAAAAATGCGTTGTCAGATGAAGATTTGGTCGGTTTGAAAATTGATTTGATGCGTCGTCTTTTATCAAAAAGTATAGAAAAAGAGAAAATTAGGCGGTTGTTTGATTTCATAAATGGCTATCTTCGTTTTGAAAAACCAGAAAATAATCTTAATTTTGAGAAAAAATTTGATGAATTAGTAAAAACTGAAAAAAATATGGGTATCACTGAAATTCTTGTCAGACAAGCAAGTGAAAAAGCACGTGAAGAAGCACTTGTAGAAGCACGTAAAGAAGCGCAAGCAGAAATAGCTAATGCGCAAGAAAAAGCACAAGAAGAACGGCATAAAGAAAGAAAAAACGCTGTCCGTAACATGCGCCAACTCGATTTTTCGGTTGAAAAAATAGCGGGTATTTTGGGGTTGCCACAAACAGACATTTCAGCTTTTTTCAAGGAATTAGATGCTGAAAAGTAACTTTTCGGCATCTTTAAACTGTCATATAGGGCAACGACACCTTAAACGTTGCCCCTTTTCCCCACTCACTTTCACACACAATCTGCCCCCTCAGTATTTCCACATATTCTTTAACAACGGACAGTCCTAAACCTGTTGACGCTTCCCCCGCCGTTGGTCTTGCGGACAATTGTTGAAAACGACGATACAACAAAGGCATTTCTTCGGCTTTGAAACCTTGCCCTTTATCGGCAACAATAATTTGTACCCCCTCAGTGTTTTTATGTAAAGACACTGTAACCGTTTGACCTTTGAATGAATATTTTATAGCGTTTGACACCAAATTTTCAAGTATTTGAATCAAATAATTGGGTTCAGTCATAAAACGCCAGTCCTCTTTTTCATCAATATCTTGCCGAATTGTTAAGTTTTTCCGACTTGCAAAAATATAAAAACGATTCACCGTATCCCAAATATAGGATTTGAGGTTGATTTCTCTATAATCATCACTCACAACGCCCCTTTCAAGGCGGTTTAAATTCAACATATCTGTCACCAAATAGTGCATCCGTTCTGCCGATGAGTGCATATTGACGAGCAGTTTTTTTTGCATCGGTGTCAAATTCGCACCCGTTTTTTGGAGCAACTCTACGGACATCGAAATAGCTGTAATAGGATTTTGCAAGTCATGTGAAGCCATGCCGATAAAACGATTTTTATCTTGATTGGCTTGAAAAAGGGCTTCCGAAGTTTTACGTAAGTTTTCTTCCAACTTTTTCTTTTCCGTCATATCCCAAATCACCGTCCGCGTTGAAAGATACTGCTTGTTTTCATCATAAATCACAGAAGTATTAAGCAAAACTGGAAAAGTTGAACCGTCTTTGCGTTTGAGCAAAACTTCCAAATTTTCATGATAACCTTCTTGTTTCAGTCGTTCAAATTGCGCATCAAAACGCTGATGCACGTTTTCTGGGAGTATTGATCGCACATTCATTTTGCCTTCCATTTCTTCTCGTGTATAACCCAACCATTTCAAATGAATGTTATTGATGCGTGTAATCAACCCTGTTTTGTCAATCGAATGATACCCAACAGGGGCGTTGTCGTATAAATCTTGAATTTCATTAAGTGCTTTTGACAGATTTAATTCTTCAGAATTTGCCATTTCTCGTTTAAATTTGTAATATTTGTAACAAAGATACGATTGCTTTAAACCTTAGAGTATAGAATTTTGTCAATCAAAGTAACCAGATACATTAAGTTGCGTCAAAAACAATGATTTTCGTATCGTCATTTTTTATTGACAAAACTTTACGCAACCGATTTTGAAACCCCGACGTGTTGTAAGTGTTTGGTTGTAGAAACATAAGAAAGTTCGATTATGAAGATAACGGCGGTAATTATTACCAAAAATGAAGAGCCAAACATAGGACGGTGCCTCGATTCCTTGCAAAATGTTGCAGATGAAATCATCGTCGTGGATGCTTTAAGTACCGACAAAACAGAAGCGATTTGTGGACAATATCCAACCGTTGTGTTTGTTTCTAAGGAGTGGAAAGGTTATTCGGCAAGTAAAAATTATGGCAATAGTTTGGCGCAACATCCTTACATTTTGTCCATTGATGCGGATGAAGTTTTGTCTGAAAATTTAAAACTTGAAATACAAGCAGTGAAATTGTCATTGCGAGGAACGAAGCAACTGAGGGGGGCATATTCAATGCCACGACTCAATCATATTGGACACAAAGCGATTCGGTTTTCAGGTTGGTATCCAGATAGAAAAATAAGGTTGTTTCCAAAAGCGGAAACCCATTGGACAGGAGACTTCGTACATGAACGTTTAGAGCATGAGGGCGAAGTGAAGCCCTTGAAAAGTGATCTGTTGCATTATACATACAGTTCCTTTTCACAATATGATAATAAAATGCGCAATTATGGAACTTTGGGTGCAAAAGATATGTTTTCAAAAGGAAAGCATTTGAGTTGGGGATTCATGGTTTTGAAAGTGTTTTTTAAGTTTTTCAGTGTTTATATCTTGAAATTAGGTATTTTAGATGGTTTAGAAGGACTCAACATTGCTTATGAATCCGCTAAAACCATCTATTGGAAATATGATGTTTTGCAAGAGCTTTATAAGAATAAAGCATGAAGGAAAGAGAGGTAGCGCAAAATGTCTCATCAAAAAGTAAGTGAGTAAGGTTTTTTCATACATTCTAAGTTGAGGGGTAGCCACGTTAGTGGCTCCCTTTTTTTTGTGTTTTACTGAGGGGGGTGGTCTTTACGTAAATTTTCTTTTTCTTTGCCACAGCGTATGACATTCATACGTTCACAAAACGAGCAAAAAATGCCCAAACTTACTTGGATTGGTAAAGATAAAGTCATTCACCACGACCGTGATGTGCCTTTTCGCCCCTTAACTCACAACTACGGTTTTCACAATGGGACACAAACCAATGCTGCGACTGATAGCGGTAATAAAGTCATTCAGGGTGACAATCTCGAAGCGTTGAAGTCCCTTTTGCCCCCATATCAAGGAAAAATCAAGTGCATATATATTGATCCACCTTATAATACGGGCAATGAAGGCTGGGTGTATAACGACAATGTCAACGACCCTAAAATCAATAAATGGTTACACACAGTGGTCGGTAAAGGCGGTGAGGATTTGGACAGACACGACAAATGGCTCTGCATGATGTATCCGCGTCTGAAATTACTCCATCAATTGCTTGCTGCTGATGGGGCAATTTTTATTTCTATTGACGACACAGAACAGGCACATTTGAGACTTGTGTTGGATGAAATTTTTGGGGAACAGAATTTTGTCAATAATATTATTTGGCAAAAAAAATATACACAAAGCAACGACGCTAAGTATTTATCAGACACCCATGACTTTATTATTTGTTATGCAAAAGACAAATCGAAGTTGACTATCAATCTTTTAGGTCGAAATGAAAAACAACTGTCTGCTTATCGAAACCCAGATAATGACCCACGCGGCGTTTGGAAAGCCACGCCTTTAACCGTTAAAACGCCTTCGAAAGACTATATCTATCCAATCGAAACGCCGAGTGGGAAAATTGTTCTGCCGCCCAATGGTCGGAGTTGGATGTATTCAAAAAGCCGTTTTTTAGAAGATGTAGCAAAAAGCAGCATTTGGTTTGGTAAAAAAGGCAACAACGTACCCGCCAAAAAGTCTTTTCTTTCAGAAGTTAAAAAAGGTGTAACGCCTAAAACAATATGGTTTTATGACGAAGTTGGGCATAACCACGAAGCCAATGAAGAGCTGAAACGATTTGAATTGGATGCGTTTTTTTCAACCCCCAAACCTGTGCGTCTGATTGAACGCATCGTCCAAATGGCAACAAATGCTCACGACAACAACCTCATCCTCGACAGTTTTGCCGGCAGTGGCACAACGGCGCACGCTGTCCTAAACCTCAACAAAGCCGATGGCGGCAACCGCCAATTTATTTTAATCGAAATGGAAGATTATGCCGAAACTTTAACCGCTCATCGTATCAAAAAAGTCATAAATGGCTACGGAAATGCTGTGGGTACTGAGGGGGGGTTCGATTATTATACTTTGGGTTAAAATACATTCATCGAAATCTAAACTTTCTTTTTTTTCGTAAATTCTGTCATAAGCTCCTTTTATACTGAAGGGGGTAAAAGTTGCGATTTTTTATCATAACTTTTTAAAACAGAAATTATGAAACCACTCTTACTACCTATTTTTCTACTTATTTCTACGACCACTTTTAGTCAAAACATAGCAGGAACTGTTTTTGACGAAGCAAAAAAGCCTTTGGAAACGGTTTATATTCTTAACCTAAAAACCAACAGCCATGCTCATACTAACGAGGTGGGCTTTTTTAATATCAACCAAACAAGCAAGAGCGACACCTTGAAAATTGGACTTTTGGGCTATAAATCGCAGTTTTTTATTGTAAAAGATGTGCAAAAACCATTGAGTATTGTACTCAATAAAAAGATTTTTGAATTAGATGAAATTACCATAAACGCCTCGCCTAAGTCCACAAACGTTATTTCAGATATTGATATAAAACTCAATCCTGTCAATTCTTCGCAAGAGATTTTAAGAAAAGTCCCTGGCTTATTCATCGGTCAACACGCAGGCGGCGGCAAAGCGGAACAGATGTTTTTACGTGGCTTCGACCTCGACCACGGTACAGATATTAATATTACGGTGGATGGTATGCCGGTCAATATGGTCTCTCATGCACACGGACAAGGCTATGCCGATTTGCACTTTTTGATACCTGAAACTATCGGTAAATTGGATTTTGGCAAAGGCACTTATTACGCAGACAAAGGCAATTTTACAACGGCTGGCTATGTCGGTTTTTCGACAAAAGACAAATTGGAAAGTAGTGCTGTGACAGTTGAAGCGGGGCAATTTAATACTATGCGAACGGTTGGTTTATTCAAATTATTAGATGGGGAGAACAACAAAAACGCTTATATCGCCACAGAATATTTGGCGACAAATGGACCTTTTGAGTCACCTCAAAACTTTAATCGCTTGAATTTGATGGGAAAATATTCTGTTATTCTACAAAATCAAGATAAAATTACTTTCTCTGCTTCACATTTTAAAAGTAAATGGGACGCTTCGGGTCAGATTCCACAACGTGCCGTTGATGCTGGATTGGTCTCACGCTTCGGTGCGATTGACAATACTGAGGGGGGCAATACGCAGCGTTCAAATGTCAATTTTCAGTTTAACAAACGGATTGACAATAATAGTTTTGTGAAAACAACGGCTTATTTCAGTCAATATGCCTTTGAATTGTACTCCAATTTTACGTTTTTTTTAAAAGACTCCATGAATGGCGATCAAATAAGACAAAAAGAAAAGCGGTCAATTTATGGTTTTCAAAGTGAATACAACACGACAATTTCGTTAGGAAAAAACGAATTAGACTTACAAATCGGTGCAGGACTGCGAACAGACGATATTAAAGGCAATGAATTATCGCATACCTTAAATCGCAAAACCGTACTCAATGCCTTGAAATTGGGTGATGTGACTGAAACCAATGCGTTTAGTTATGCCAATGCTGAATACAACTTCGGAAAATGGGTGATAAATCCTGCTTTGCGTTTGGATTATTTCTCTTTTGCCTACAATGATGATTTAGAAACAGCTTACAAAACGCAATCGGTTAAGAAGCCGATTTTAAGCCCTAAGCTCAATTTTGCTTACAATCAGAGCCGAAATCTGCAATATTATTTAAAAATGGGTAAAGGTTTTCACTCAAATGATACCCGTGTTGTTGTTGCAGAAAACGGACAAAACGTTTTACCCGCCGCTTACAGTGCCGATTTGGGTATGATTTGGAAACCTATGCCTCGTTTGTTTGTGAACGCAGCTTTATGGTCTTTGTTTTTAGAGCAGGAATTTGTCTATGTCGGCGACGAAGGCGTTGTGGAACCCAGTGGTCGGACACGCAGACAAGGCGTTGATGTGGGCTTGCGGTATCAAATTACTGAGGGGGTGTTTTTTAATGGCGATGCGAACTACACGATTGCACGTAGCATTGATGCAGAAAAAGGCAGGAATTATATTCCACTTGCGCCCGATTTCACAACAACAGGCGGTTTGAGTATTCAAAAAGGCAATTGGACAGGCAGCTATAAATTCCGTTATCTGAAAAGCCGCCCAGCGAATGAGGATAATTCCATCGTCGCCAAAGGCTATTTTATCAACGATGCGAATGTTAATTATCAATGGAAAAACATGAATTTTGGTATTGCTGTTGAAAATTTGTTCAATTCTGCTTGGAATGAAACGCAATTTGCGACTGAATCACGGTTGAAGAATGAAACGCAAGCTGTTGAGGAAATTCATTTTACACCAGGAACGCCGTTTTTTTTGAAGGGGATGGTGACGATTAGGTTTTAGGTTATAAAAGAAAAACGCCTTATCTTTATGTTATCGAGATAAGGCGTTTTTTTTTATTCAAAATACTGAGGGGGCCTATTCCACAATGCGCGTTACACGCAATTTATTTTCACTCAAAACGGAAAACCGCAAATCCATTTCTTCAAATTTTTCGAGGATTGTTCGGACAACTTTTTCTGCTTTTAAATCAGGGTCATAGTTATTGGGAAACCGAACTAATAGTACGCCTTTATGTGGTAGAAGCATACGAAAGACTAATTCTCCAAAGTCTTTATCCTCTGTTAATAAAAAAGCGGTATTCTTGAAGGCTATATCCAAAACTTGAACGTCTTTTATACCATTGTGGCTTTCCATTATCGAGAGGATGGAAAGCCCATTTTGTCGCAAACGTTCAACAATTTCATATTCAACACATTCATCAGCAACGATTAAATTAGGCAACTTCATAGACAACAAGGTGTTTAACGCTTTCAGCAGCATAAGATAAACAAGCATAAATATCTAATGCTTGTATGTGTGGATATGATTTGAGTAATTGCTCAACCGTCCGACCACCTGCTAATTTATCTACTATCATATCAACAGGCACACGCGTTCCCTTTATGACAGGTTTTCCGAACATGATAGCGGGGTCTGATGTTATTCTATTTTTCCAATCCATTATTCGATATTTTTTACAAATATAATCCAGTTTTCTTACAAAAGAAATTCATTATTCCTAAAACCAAAAACCGCCTCATCTCGATAACATCGAGATAAGGCGGTTTTTGGTTTTATACTGAGGGGGCTTTTATCTTTTTAAAGAAAATAAAAATAACAATTTGATACAAAATCTTATATAACTAATTGAAAATCAATCCTTATTTCACAAATGGATTTTTATTTAGGTAAATAAAGTAAAAAATCTAATCAATTGATAATCAATTGATTAGATAGACAAATTAACCTTTCTTACTTTTTTTTCACAATTCTTACCGATTGAATATGCATAGAAATTCATTAAGATTTTAGCAATTACTTTTGTAGGGAATTATGAATAAAGCTTCTTTTTTTTGTAATAATTTTATTTCATTTATCAGTAAAAATATCAAATTATGGAAAATAATATTAAAAAAATCGAAAATAAAAAAATAATGTTATGAAAAAAGTACTTAAATTTTGTAAAAAGTATGCTCCTGTTTTTAATATCGCATCAAATATTATTCGTCTTGGTATCTCAATCATGTTAGACTATTTTAAACATGATTGATACATAGAAATTGATACATAGAAAGGGGTGATGATTGTATCATCCCTACGTTTAATTTGCTTGAACTAGCATTTTTGATTTAATTCTTCTCATATTTTTCCCTGTTGTCTAAGAGTTCTATTTTTTGAAAAAGCATTGGTTTGTGGAAGTACTGAACGAAGTGGTCACTTCCACATGTGCTACTACAAAACCAAAACAGTTAAGATATTGTGGGTAAACCGCAAACGGTTGATTATCAAATGGATATTCAAGTGTAAAAAGGTCGGAAATATAAAGGGCACTTTTATATGTTAATAAATATCAATTGACTGTGTTTAGTGAAAACATAAGGCTACTTTTGCCGTAATAATTCCCAACATACATTTTGAACGCAAAAATGGGTTTTCCTTTCTGATTTGCTTCTTTTGAGAATTTTCATTTGCAAAAGTTTCTTTTATACTCAACTACACTGTGGCTATAATTATGCTGTATCTTATATAAACAAAATTTTTAATAAATTTTACAAATAAAGAAATAATTATGAATTCTTTAGGTTTAGGTGCACAGTTGATTCGAGTTTCAGAAACAGAATTTAACTTATTTTCAAAAGAAGTTAAATTATTCGAAAGTAAATTTCATAGTAAAGAAATCACTATGACGGATTGGTATTTCGAATCAGTTAATTATTTTAATCGGTGGGAAGAAGCGTCAGAAGAATTAGATGATGATTATAAATTTATAGATTTGTATCACTTTTGGCAAGGTATCATTTATATAATGACAGGAGGTTCTATGGAAGAAATAGAAGATGAAAAAGAAGGTTCAGAGGCTCTAAATGCTTTGGGGTCATCTTTTTTTCACATAATGTTTTTAGACCCAAATGAAAATTCTATTGATTGTCCAATTTCTTCCTTTACAATCGAAGATGTAAGAGAAATAAATTCAGAACTTCAAAAATTCGACTCTCCAAAGATATTAAAACAATTAAACGGGAAATGGGAAATTTACTTCGAAAATTGGACAGAACCAGAGACCATTGAAATTTTAATTGAATTTTTTAATGAACTTAAAGATTTTTATCAAAAAGCATCAGATAATAACGAAGCGATTTTAACCCTTATGAGTATGCGATTTCCTAAAATAACAATTGGATCTCAATTTGATTAAATTATGATTTGGTCTTAAAATACCGTTTTATGCTTAAAAAAAATAAAAAATAGAATTTTTATGACAGATATACATTCAATAATTAAACATTTTTGCTGCCGATGCCTGTTTAAAACAAATCATAAAATATTATTTTTAGAGAATATTGTACGTGAAGATTTTGAAGATGCGACTATGTTTTTTGTAGTCAAATGTTTAGGATGCGATGAAATTGCATTTCGTAAAGAATTTCATGATTATGGTAATTTATGGCAGGATGAAGACGGCGAAGGGGAGTATTCGATGTCAATATGGGAATTTCCAAAGGGTTTAGAACGTAGAAAAGAAATGGAATTCATTAGCTACCTACCCTACAAAATAGGACTTGTATATAAAGAAGCAATTGAAGCCTTCAAAAACGATTGTAAATTATTAGCAGGTGTTGGGTTTCGTGCCGTTTTAGAAGCCGTTTGTAAGGATAATGAAATAAAAGGAAAAGATTTAGAAGTTCAAATTAATAATTTAGCAAAAACTAGTTTAATAACAACCAATGAAGCAGAAAGACTACATACTATAAGATTTTTAGGTAATGATGCGGTTCATGATAGGTCAGTGCCAAGCGAAAAAACTTTGCTGATAATCTTGGATATTGTCGAACAACTACTTAAAAATCTTTATATAACAGATAGAAAGATTAAATTCAATGGAATAGAAACAGTGATTTCAGATTACTACGATTTTAAAATACTCTCGAAAAGAAAAATTTCTCTGCTTTCCTTGAATGAAGAGCGACACATTAAAGATATTTTAGGAAAAGAATCGAGGCAAGTTAAAAGCAAATTCCATGAATTTGAAGGCGAGCTTATAAGAGAAATTAAAAGTGGGAAGTATGAATTTCTAAAATTAGGAGTAAGGAAAGTGTTAGATGGAGGAAAAGAAGAGTATCAACACTTTGTCGTAATTAATATTCCTGTACTTGATTTTGCGGGTGAGTAATAGGAGATTACTAAATCCTCAACGCATGTAACAATCGTTGTAACTTATTAAATGATTTTTTTTATACCTAATGCCTGTATCAATAACCTGAAATAATAGTTTTATTTTATCGTCATAAAAAAGCGGCTTCTGGTAGGAAGCCGCTTTTTTTATAAAATATACTGAGGGGTTCTATTTCAGCCCTTGCTGTAATTTATAAGCACCAAATTTCTTCTCCAATTCATCTTTCAATGCCACATCACCCGCACGAGTGACAAGGGCGATGAGTTGCTCTTTGGTCTGCATATCGCTTTGATAGTCTTGTCCAAAAGAACCACTGCGATCTTCTTGACTCAAAGAGTTGTAGAATTTAAGGTTTGCCGCCAAATTATCCGCTAAGATAATGATGTGCTTTTTCGCTTTGTCATACGCCCCTGCTTGGATATATGCGTCGAGGAAGTACATCGTTTGCGAACCATAAGGGAAGTTCATATTCGGAAAACCTTCAAACATTTTATCAATCAACTGCGCTGCTTTTTCTTTTTCGCCTAAACGAACCATTTCCATAGCACTACGGAGGATGACAAACTGTGTTGTTTGTACGCTCGGTTGGTAGTATTTAGAAATAAAAGTCTTTTCTTTATCAAAATTACCCCAACGGAACTTATTTGTGATGCGGTCAAAAACCTTATCCGTTGCTACACGACCACTACCAATAATGCCAAATGACCGTTCGCTTTGCGACTTGATAGGAATGAAACGTGTTGCCAAACCTTCCAACTGCATATAGTCATCAAGCCCTTCCATTTTTTCAGGACGGCAAGTCACTGCCCAATAAATCGGACGCTCGTTGGCATTGTTGGCAATAATATCTAAGACAGCCAAATCATCTTTGATGATATAATTGCCTGGCAAAGTGAACGAAACTTTATCCAATACACCCGTGTCTTGCGGCGAAATAATGCCGTTTTTCACCGCCAATTCTTTATCAATCGGAATAAAAATCTTATGCGTTGGTGAGTAGGATTCAAAAGTATAGCCTTGCGTTGGCACAGGATGGTTTTCACCTAAAAACTTCATCAAATCGGTGATACTCATTTCATTTTCACCATTTTGAATCGGCAATTGATTGCGCAACATACCTCTAACGGCTGCTTGTGGCACACTCATTTTGATGGCAGGCGATTCATTAATCTTTCTGCGTAAGCCGTCAATATACCAATCCACGGCAATCAAAGATAGGTTGACAACACGCACGTCTGTACGAATGCCTTCCACCTCTTGGGCATACCAAAGCGGATACGTATCGTTGTCGCCATAGGTGAAAATAATGGCATTTTTGTCAACAGATTGCAAGAAGTTGCTTGCGTAATCCCTTGACGCTGTGTGTTTTGCACGGCTATGGTCGTCAAAATTTTGTGTACCCATCAGTATCGGCGCAACGAGGACGAGTGCACTTGCAATAGGTGCAGCCAATTTTGAAGACAGCTTGAAGTCTCGCAGCAAATCAAAGACCGCCAGAACCCCCATGCCTATCCAAATCGCAAAAGTGAAAATTGAACCAACAATAACGTAGTCACGTTCACGCGGCTCATTCGGTGGTTCATTCGTATAAACGATAA
>JAYVFS010000004.1:0-6384 GCA_043772905.1 Saprospiraceae bacterium
AACTAACGTCGGCAGGGTTTCAAACCCTGCCGACGTTTTGTCGGTATCAAATAACACATATTTCATTGATTTACAACCATATAACATGAAAAGAAGAGACTTCGTCGCATTAAGCGCCACCACTTTAACCGTCTTACCTGCTTTAAACATAAAGGCATTCAACACACCCAAAGCAAAACCATCTTGGGTCATTCAACTCATAAAATTGAATGATAAGGACATTGATCCTTTGAAATTAAAGCAAGTCAATGACCCATCTTTGAAAGCGTTTGGCGGCATCATGGACAATGAAGAAATACCCAATGTGCAAGCAACAGGAAACTTCATCAATAAAGCGGCTTGTGCTTTGGCGAGTCCAGAATCGGTTTATTATCAGTCGGTGAGTTTATTAAAATCCGTAGAATCCGCTGCCAAATATTTATTGAGTGTGCAGCATCCCGACGGCACAATTGACCTTTTAGTGTCTAATTTCAATTCACCACCTGATACGGCTTTTAGTGTTGAAAAGGTTGCGCCCGCTTACAGTTTTATCAAAAAAGCGAACATTAAAGGGTCAGAAACCGCTTTGTCGTCTATAAAAACCTATTTGCAAAGAGCGGGTGAGTCGCTCATTATCGGTGGTATTCACACACCCAATCATCGTTGGGTGGTGTCTGCGGCTTTGATGATGTTGAATGATTTGTGGGCAGATACCCGTTACGTCAATAGAGCAGAACAATGGTTGTTGGAACACATTGACATGGATGCCGACGGTCAATACACCGAAAAAAGTACGGGCGGCTATACGCCTTTGGTCAATCGCGTTTTGATTACCATGTCAAAAGGTTTGAATAAGCCAGAGATATTAAATTATGTGCGGAAGAATTTGGACATGACTATGTATTACGTGCATCCCAACGGCGAAGTGGTGACGGAAGCATCGAACAGGCAAGACAAAGGCACAATTGGTACATTGGAAGGTTATTATTACGGCTATCGGTATCTGTCTTTAATGGATAAAAACGGTGAATATGCCGCTATGTGCCGTCTGATTGAAAAGACGTGTTTTCCAAAACTCGTTAATTCATTAGACTATTTTTTAGAAGACCCGACCCTTTGGCAGGACTTGCCGAACAGCAAACCTTTGCCTGTGAGTTATGCCAAAGCCTTTCCGTTTTCAGGTGTAGCGCGGATTCGCAGAGACAATTGGGATGCGACTATTTTATCCAATAATCCAGGTTGGTTGACATTTCACAAAGGCAATGCGGTGTTGCAAGCGATGCGTGTGGCAGCTTCTTTCTTTGGCAAAGGTCAATTTCAATCATCTGACATCAAAAAACAAGGCGATGCGTGGGTATTGACCAATAAATTGGAAGGACCTTATTATCAACCGTATCCCAAAGACCAAATTGACCCAGAAGGTGATTTGAGTAAGATGCCGCGCACCAATCGTCCTAAAAGTGAGATTCAAGTCCTTGAATACACCATAAAAATTACCGAAACAGCCAACGGCATCAACGTTGATTTTGACATACACGGTACTGAGGGGGTGCCTGTGTCGCTTGAATTGATATTCAGACAAGGCGGTACATTTACAGGCGTTCAAGCTCATGCCTCTAAGCCGAAAGCGTATCTTTTCAAAGAAAACAAAGGCACTTATACGGTTGGCAAGGATACGATTCAATTCAGTTCAGGCAGATTGGAACATAAAGCGGTGCAATTACGCGGTGCTGTGGCGGCTATGGATGCACCGACTGTTTATTTGACGGGGTTTACGCCGTTTGTGCATAGGATTGTGTTGAGTTAAATGAAGGAAATGTTGAAAGCGTAAATATTTAGATTTTAAATAAAAAGATTGGGATGTTTGATTTTAGTGCAATAGCTTTGCAGACAATATTATAATTTATGATATAATCAAAATATACCTAAAAATGAAAAAAATATTTTTATTAATATTGTCGATATTGGTTATTTTATTCCCATGTTATAGTCAGTGTAAATGTGAAAAAATTGATACTGAGGGAGTTAATAAATCTTATCATTGCCAAACATTACCTATTGCTTCTGATAATTCAACGCAGGTTGGAATCACAGTTGCATCTGATTATGAACAGCATTATTTAGCACTTACAATTCGATTTCGTTATTCCGCATTGGATTTGGTTAGTGGATTATCAATAAGACTCCAAAATAATAAGGTTATTGAACTAGATTTGGCAAAAAGTGGAATTTCTTATATTGAGAATAGTCAAGTTGTACAAGGTGTATTTACATTGACAGAAAATAGTATTAGTGAGCTTAGTGTGTCAGGTATCAAGACAATTAGTTTTAACCTTAGTGATAATATTACTCATATTTATGAATCTAAAACTAATAGTAATGTGCTAATAAATCAAATTAAATGCCTACCTAAACTATCCGTATCCAAATCGACGAGTTTAGATGAAAAGAATGGATTTCAAGATTTTAAATTAGGAATGTCGATTGAAAAATTTCCCAATTTCCCTATTGTTAAAAAAAACAATATAGAAAACAACTTATTAGAGTATTATGAGTTAGACGAACCTAATCTTGACATTTTAGATAATAAAATAGATTATATTTCATTCTATTGCGTAGATAAAATTATTATTAAAATCTATGTAAAAGTTCATTATGATAAAAATAATGAAATTTACGAATTATTAAAAGAGACGTTTGGGACTCCTAATGAATACAAAAATATTGATAAAAAAGTAAAAGATGCTCTTTCTTTCAGTGAGTCAGAAATTAAAGGGAAAGAAGTTAAATGGAAAGGTACTAAATTAATACTTCAATATAAAGATTTACAGTCTAATTCAGAGGCTTCATCTGTAATAGCAAAAACAAAAAATTGGTCTACCAGAAATATCTCATTAGAATATAAAATCTCAAGCTACGATGATATATTACAAGAACTTAAAACTAAAAGAATTAAAAAATCTACAGGTAAATTATAAATACAAAAATAAATGAAGAACATTCCTAAAATATACTTTGATGAAGCGGGCAATACTGGTGCTAATTTGTTAGACCATGAACAACCCTTTTTTGTATTAGCTTCAAATAATTTTAGCAATGAAGAAATAGAGAAATTAGTAAATTTATTTCAAATTCAAAGCAATGAATTACATTTTGTGACCTTAAGAAAGTACCCAAAATATCAAAAACAGTTAATCAATTTTCTTAATGATGATTTAATAAATAGTGCGAAAGTAAAGTACTCACTCATAGATAAAAGATATATATCCATTGCAAACATGGTGGATTTACTTATTGAACCTGTCTTGTATGATGCCGAAATTGATATTTATAAAAACGGGCTAAATATAGCATACTCAAATATGTTATATATTGGTGGACAAAGTATTTGGAATGGGATTCAGTTTGAGTTGATGTTATCAAATTTCGTTAAGATGATGAGAAATAAAACAGAAGAATCTACAGAAGATTTTTACTCTTTATTATCACATTTGTATAAATCATCAACTCAAGATTGGAAAAAATTATTAGAACCAATTATGGAAAGTAAGAACCAAATTGAGTCAATTTTTGAATCTGCACATAAATATTCTATTGACCCCTGTTTTCCTGCTTTAGTCGTTTTATGTGATTTATGGTACAAAGAATTAGGTAAAGATTTTGATATTTTACATGATAACTCAAAACAAATACAATTTTGGGAGGAAATGATACAGTTTATATCTGATAAATCTAAAATGGATGAAATGGAAGTGGGTTTTGATTATAGAACTATGACTTTTCCTTTAAAAATTAATTCTTTACAACTCATTGATTCAAAAAATTACAAAGGAATACAGATTTCAGATATTATTGCAAGCTCAATAACGTATGCTTTAAAAGAGAGAAAAAAGGGTAATAATGATAAATTTGTAACAGAACTTCTGAATTGTAAATTATTTGATATGTTTCATCATGCTATCATTCCTTCGACAAATGTGACACCTGAACAATTAAATATAGTAGAAGGAAAGGGTATCAATACACTTGATTATTTAGTAGCAATGGCATATAAAAATAAGATTGAGTATGATAAAGTAATTAATAAAATTAGATAACACACCTGATTTATGCGTTATTCTATACAAATTTAATACGTAGAAGAAGCAAATACTGAGGGGGGCAAAAACCACTGAAATCCACAATGCTCCCCCAATTATATCCATTTTTTATTTAAAAAGCGCAGAAACGCCATATAAAGGTACATTTGTCAACCATTCTTGTTCTCGAAAACGATTCATGGATGTGCGAATAGCTGTATTGAGCTTGTATTTCTCTACAAAAACCTTAAAACTTTTTGATTTTAAATTCTCTTCGGCTTTTACTTCAATGGGAATGATGTCATTTTGAAACTGAATTAAAAAATCAATTTCAGCCGTCGCAGTGGGTGTATATTTTTCCAATTTATGAATGCGCTATAAAGTGTTCTTTTCATTTTATGATTCTATTTTAAGTGTTAGATTACACTTTTTCAAAGGAATAAATGCAATCTATTACACTTTTCCAAAGGAAAAGCACCCCGTCAGTATTTTACCTCTTCAAAAGGTGTTTTTATACCTTGATAAGGTGTTTTTATGTCTTGGTAAGGTGTTTTTATGTCTTGGTAAGGTGTTTTTATGTTTGGGTAAGGTGTTTTTATACCTTGATAAGGTGTTTTTATACCTTGGTAAGGTGTTTTTATACCTTGATAAGGTGTTTTTATACCTTGATAAGGTGTTTTTATACCTTGATAAGGTGTTTTTATGTTTGGGTAAGGTGTCATATCACGTCAGGTAATCCGAAAGAGGATGGTTTTGATTGGAAAATAGTTTAAAATATAAATTGATTAATCATGAAAAGAAGAGATTTTCTAAAAACGAGTGCTACAACCGTAGCAGCGTTCACCATTTTACCATCTATGGTATTGGGTCAAAGATTGGGGCATATTGCACCGAGCGACAAAGTCAATTTGGCTTGTTGCGGTATCGGTAATCGTGGTGCTGACATTATTAAGGCATTGCACAAGACAGGTCTCGCCAATGTCGTTGCTTTGTGTGATGTCGATATGGGCGCACCGCACACCTTAGAGGTGATTAAGATGTTCCCGAATGTGCCACAATTTCAGGACTTTAGGGTGATGTTTAATAAGATGGGAAAACAATTTGATGCGATTACGGCAGGTGTACCTGACTTCTCTCATTTTCCGATTGCGATGTTAGCCATGTCTCAAGGCAAACATGTGTATGTTGAGAAGCCAATGGCACATACTTTTCAAGAAGTTGAGTTGATGATGAAAGCCGAGAAAAAAAATAAAGTGGCTTGTCAAATGGGTAATCAAGGACATTCAGAAGAAAACTACTTTCAATTCAAAGCGTGGACAGAAGCGGGTATTATCAAAGACGTGACTCAAATCACTGCTTTTATGAACAATGGTCGGCGTTGGCATGGCATGAAAGTCTCTGATTTCTTGCCCGCACAACCGATTCCTGACACATTGGATTGGGATACTTGGATGATGACAGCTCAAAAGAAAGCCTACAATAAAGGGTATATCAATGGTGACTGGCGGTCATGGTTTGAATTTGGCAATGGAGCATTGGGTGATTGGGGTGCACATCTCTTTGATACAGCGCATCAGTTTTTGGAATTGGGTTTACCAACCGAAGTTGACCCAATTTTTATGGAAGGACACAGTCCGTTGATATTCCCACAAGCATCAACTTTGGTGTTTAAATTTCCAAAACGTAAGAACATGCCAGCCCTCGACCTCACTTGGTACGATGGTTTCAACAATCGCCCTAAACTGCCTGACTCTTTTGGTGATTATGTCAGAGCCAGTAATATACCGCCGCCGACTGCTGCCAATGCTGATACAAAAAGGTATCCTGGTAAAGTCATTTATTCAAAAGAATTGACTTTCAAAGGTGGCTCGCATGGCTCACCGTTGCAAATCATGCCAGAAGACAAAGCCAAAGACATGGCTTCAAAACTGCCTGTTGTGCCTAAAAGCCCTTCAAATCACTTCGAGAACTTCTTGAAATCTTGTAAAGGCGAGGAAACGTGTCGCTCATCTTTTGCAGTGGCGGGACCTTTGTGTCAAGTCATGGCTTTGGGTGTATTGGCACAACGTCTCAATACAAAACTGCTATTCGACAGTAAAACTAAACAGATTACCAACCATAAGATCGGCAATCAACTGTTGGTCGGTCCGCCACCACGTAAAGGCTGGGAGCAGTTTTATACTGTGTAAGGATTGTATTAACGTCGGCGAGGTTTGAAACCTCGCCGACGTTTTAACGAATACTGAGGGGTAAAATCTAACGAAATGGTATGATGCAAAAGAGAAAAGCAATAATTATACTTGGGTTTTTAGGTCTGTCCTTATTG
>JAYVFS010000005.1:0-6381 GCA_043772905.1 Saprospiraceae bacterium
TGGGAAACCAAATCCAAAAACTTTTTCGCTTTTATTGTTTTATCTTTAGCTATGGTCAATTTGAGACTTGTTATTTAATTTCAAACCCGCAACCAGTTCCTTCTTAAAAATATCTTTAGCCGACATCTGAAAATCTGCAATAGCTGGTGCGGCTGAACAGTTCATATCTTCTCTACAAATCGTTACGTTCGTTAGAGAAGTGAACACATAAACCATTTGCTGCTTTGGAAAAATATGCCAAACAACTTTAACACCCGCTTCAAAATATTCTAAGAGTTTTTCATTCACCCGATTGATACCATCTGTATCAGAAATAATTTCGATGACAAAACTGGGCAAAACATATATATCACCTTGCTTAATTTCATCATTTGTGAAATAAACCATATCAGGACGACGGCCTTGTTCAACTAAGGTTTGAATGTCCACTTCTTCAAACAATTCGCCACCATTTTTATAGGCTTCTGTTAAAGAAAAGGCTCTTTTAATGTTTTTTGAAATGTGTAATTCTTTGATTTTCATACGACGAGGCGTTTTCTCAACAATGCCATTATTGAATTCATACTTGTAACCATCTTCACGGTCTGCATACTTTTCCCAAAATTGATTCAATGTCAAATGACGGACTTTTTTGGTTTTAGTCGCAACCGAGACAGATTTTTGAACAGATGTTGTTGTTGTCATGTCTTTAAATTTTTTTCAAAGATAAATATTTACTTTGAATTTTAAAATTACAAACAAAAAAGCCCCCTCAGTATTTACATCAGAGGAGGCTTTTTTTTATGAAAAATCTCAAAAATTAACGCATCAAAGACTTACCAGGGTAAGTTGCCATTGCGCCCAATTCCTCCTCAATACGGAGCAATTGATTGTATTTTGCAATCCGGTCGCTGCGGCTTGCAGAACCTGTTTTGATTTGTCCACAATTCAAACCAACTGCTAAGTCCGCAATCGTTGTGTCTTCCGTTTCACCTGAACGGTGACTCATAACGCTTGTATAACCAGCGCGAGTCGCCATATTCACAGCGTCAACGGTTTCAGAAAGAGAGCCAATTTGGTTTACTTTGACAAGGATGGAGTTGGCGATATTGTTCGTTATGCCTTGTTGCAAACGTGTGACATTTGTTACAAATAAATCGTCACCAACCAATTGAATGCGGTTGCCAACTTTTTCAGTCAGGCTTTTCCAACCAGCCCAATCGTCTTCTGCGAGACCGTCTTCGATGCTTAAAATTGGATATTTATTGCACCAATCAACCCAAAAGTCAACCAATTGGTCAGAAGTCATTTGTTGACCAGACGATTTTTTGAAAATATACATGCCTGTTTCAGCATTGTACAATTCACTCACCGCCGCGTCCATAGCAATCATCACATCAACGCCTGGTTTGTAACCTGCGGCTTCAATGGCAATCATAACTGTATCAATCGCTTCAACATTGCTTTTGATGTTTGGCGCAAAACCGCCTTCATCGCCCACGTTTGTTGAATAACCTTTCTTTTTCAAAACACCTTTCAAGGCGTGGAAAATCTCAACACCCATGCGCAAACCTTCTTTGAAAGTTTCAGCACCGACAGGCATGACCATAAACTCTTGAAAATCAATAGAGTTGTCTGCGTGTTCGCCACCGTTCAAGATGTTCATCATCGGCACTGGCATAACGTGTGCATTAACGCCGCCAAGATAGCGGTATAGAGGCTGATTGGATTCACGAGCCGCTGCTTTTGCGACTGCAAGGCTGACACCCAAAATGGCATTTGCGCCCAATTTTGCTTTGTTCGGGGTGCCGTCCACCTCAATCATTAATTTGTCAATCAAGCGTTGCTCAAAGGCATCGTGACCATGTAACACATCGTTTAATGTGGTATTGACATTTTTGACAGCTTCTAAAACACCTTTGCCGAGGTAGCGAGACTTGTCACCGTCGCGTAATTCCACAGCTTCGTGTGTACCTGTTGAGGCACCAGATGGAACAGCAGCTCTGCCGATAAAACCGCCTTCGGTCATGACTTCAACTTCAATAGTCGGGTTGCCACGCGAATCGAGAATCTCACGGGCGTGTACGTTCAGAATTTCACTCATTTATTAAGTTTGATTTTTTATAAGAAATTGACATTAATCGTTGATTTTTGTTTCAACAGCTCCCCCTCAGTAACGACGTGTTTGTAAGCTACGAGTGGGTGATATAAATTTGGATAGTGATACTTGGTAAGACGCACAAAGATAAACCATTGAAACCAAATCAAGTATTTACCAAGAGAAAATTCTTTTTATTACTTGAAATAGGCGTTTTTGTAACTCATTTCCGAAGCAAATCGAGTAGTGATAAAAATCGGTTTCGGTATTTCCAAACCTTGAAATAAGGCGTTAAAGTAGGATTAAAACCTCTAAAAAAGGATTCTACACCTTTTAACATGGAACCTTCAAAATCAAAAATATCTAAACCTTTTTCTTTGGCATCTTGAATGGCTTGTGCCAACAATAAGTACGTTGCTCCTTGTTTACGCCCCATGTCAGTAGTGCCTCCTGCCAAGTAATAAGCTGTTTTTTTATCAAAAACAATATAAATTACCGCTTCAATACCTCCTTCAGTATTCGATGCAAAATAGAGTTTTCTTAGATTGTTTTTTTTCAAAAACGCATCTACATTTTGCCAAATAGAGTAGGGAATAGGGCTTTTTAGGTTTTGACGTTCAAAGGTTAAGTTATTGATTACCAAAAACTTATCTAAGTCATCTGAATGAGTTATATGAAAATGCTGTTCCGCTTTGCGAATATTCCGTTGAGTATGATGCTTAAAATTGGAGAATAGATTGTCCGTTTTTTTTAAATCTAAATGATAGGTATAACGTGTGGTTTGGTGAAAACCTGCCCAAAAGAAAGGTTGCCAATCCGTCAAAGTTGTCGAGAAACGAAAATTTGCAAAATGAAATGACGGTAATTGCTGAATTAACTCCGCCAAAATTTTCTTAACAATATGATATTGCTCATGCTGTTTTGAGGTCTCCATTTTTTTTAACCAAATGCCACAAAAGGGTGATAAAGGTGATTCGCTTAAAATCGTCAAACCCCATTTTTGCTTCATTTGAAAGGTTAATGCGCCGATTATTTGCCCTTTTTTATCTTTTGATAAAACGACTTGCCAACTCGACCCCTCAGTAATTACGGCATCTAACCACCCATTTTGCATAAAAATCGGGATAGTTTGCTCTGTTTGACAGAGTTCGATATAATCAAGTTTGTTTTGTTTCATATTACTTTACCGAAATTTTCTTACCATTTTAATTTATTTATCGAAAAAATGTCTTGAATTAAGGGCAAAAATAATCATCTTCGCAACCTAAACAACAAGAATGTATGAAATCTAAACCTATCGATATCGTCAGCGTTGGTGAACTGCTGATAGATATGATCTCTATTGATTTTGCCGACAAAATGGACGAAGTTGAGACTTTTAAGCGTATTGTCGGCGGCAGCCCTGCAAATTTAGCAATGAATATGCGGCGTTTGGGCAATAATGTTCGCCTTGTTTCTACGGTTGGAGACGATGATATGGGTGATTTTTTGATGGATTATGTCAAAAAATTGAACTTAGACACTTCTCTTATGCGTCAAACGAACGTGCCAACGACCATGATATTGGTCAGCCGTTCAAAAAATGTCAGCAATTTTGAGGCTTATCGCAGTGCAGATACACATATTTCGATGAGTCAAATGCCCGATGATGTCTTGAGTCAAACAGCTATTTTCCACACCACCTGCTTTGCTTTGTCCAAACCACCTGCTCAGATGAATATACTGAGGGGGGCAAAACGTGCCGTTGAATATGGTTGTCAATTGAGTATTGATGCCAATTACGCACCTAAAATTTGGGAAAATAGAGTAGAAGCGCAACACATTGTAGCTGAGTATTGTAGCTACGGTGCTTATGTGAAAATAAGTGAAGTGGATTGGGCGCGTCTTTACGATTCAGAATTAACAGACCCTGCTGCTGCTGCTGCTCATTTCCTTGAATTAGGTGCAAAAAACGTCTGTGTGACATTGGGCGGTGATGGTTGTTTTGTCGCGGATACTGAGGGGGGACATTTTTTGGCTGCCCGAAAAGTAGATGTAAAAGATACAACAGGCGCAGGCGATGCCTTTTGGTCTGGCTTTTTAACGGCTCGGTTGGATGGTCATTCTGTTTTGGATGCCGCTAAAGCGGCGCGGCGAATGGCTGAATTGAAATTGGGTCATTTTGGACCTTTGCCTGCAAGTATTTCTAAATCAACTATTTATGAGGATATTCATTCTTGAGGGTAAGGAATATTAAGATAAAAGACGTTAAGATTCACATCAGAATCTTAACGTCTTTTATCTTAATATCTTAATATTTCAAAAATTATGGTTTCTCAAACTTAGTCAGTTCTGAATAACCTTCCAACTCGCCTTTTTGGTTATATGTTTCAGATTTAACCAAACCGACACCTGGTGCAAGCCACTGAACGGCTTTAATTGAGCGTTTGAACATAACTTTCATATCCATATCGTAAGAAATTTTGTAACAATCGAATGTACCTGCAGGGGTCGTTATACTTTCTTTTTTCTCAACTTTTCGATTTTTAATGTCGAATTTCATATTCATAAAAGTCATACCGTTAGTACCCATTTTCATTTCAGTTGTACCGTCAGGTAAAGTCATCCCCTCAGTCAATACGGGTGGAATTTCGATGCCTGTACCAGAAATAGAAACTTCCATATTTTTCATTTGCGTTGCAAAATCTGACATCATCATCGAACTAATATCCAATTTGATTGTACCATTTTCGCATTTGACATTATAGGTTTTTGCTTCGGCAAGTACCTTTCCTTTGTCATTCTTCATGGTCGCTTCAATAGTCGCATCGAAATTTGAGCCACTGGATTTAATCGTTTTGACCAATGATTCACTTGTACTTGTGATTTTACCTTTTTCATTATAATTTGTCATAGCAATTTTAGTCCCTTCTTTCATGGCATAAAAGCTCTGTGAACAGTCTTGTGCATAAGTGAATTGGAAGAATGAGAATAAGGCAGTGACAACAAGGCTCGTTTTTTTCATTTTAATAGATTGCTTAGTTTGAAATGGGTGAATTAAAAATTGATATTCAAATATACAACAAAAACACCTTTTTTCATTCTTTTAGTTCCTTTCGGTTTGTTAAATTGCTGTTAATAAAAAAAAGTAAGGCATTTGTCAGGTTTCCGATTTGAGCGAAACAAGGGTTTATACTGAGGGGTATGCCGAAGGGCGGGGGCGTTCATTAAATTAGTTACTTTTGCCATGCAAAACATCGAATCAAGCACCGCCCCGTTCGGTGAAGTTGGTTTGTGGAGTAAAAAGGGAATTTCCTTGCTGGTTGGGTCGGTTTGGGTTGGAGTCTCCAAGCAGGTGGTGTGAATAGCCGCACCGTTCAAGGCAAAGCGGATGAAAGAACAGACGGCTATTTTGATATAGGCAAATATCTCTCGGTAGTCACAACACCTGTCACATTAGACCCCAATAATACGTGTATTGCCTATAATAATCCCAATTATGGTTATAGTAGTAGTCAATATACTTTTGAAACTGCCAATGGTGGAAAAGACAGTGAACCTGATATTTTCTCTTTTTCAGTTGGTGAATACAGCGGCAAGTTTTACATTGAAGCAGATATAACCAACGATGGTGTCGTCAATGGTAAAGCCATTACAATACCTAAACAAGATATAAAGATAGACTATACACTTGATGGCAATGGCAGTAATATTAAACGTTATCAAAGTTCACCATTACAACGCCTAATGGTGTTAAATACGAATTTGGAAAAATTGATGGCGATGTGAATGATGGTATCGAAATAACCAAACCTTATAATGCCCAAGTTGACCAATACGTTTCGGGTTGGTATTTGAGAAGAGTCACAACTCCTGACGACAAAAGTAAAATCATACTCAAATATGTGCCAGAAAAATATCGTTACGGATTTAGAGCCTCAACAGGCGGTTCTCCAAACAATACAATCGTTTCAACTTCGGGTAGGTATAATGAAAGTACTCTTGATATAATTGGTTATAGGTTAAAATATATAGAAAACTCAACAGGAACGGATATTGCTAATTTTATCGAATGAATAGCAAGACCTGATCTAAATATTATGCCTGGATTCGAAGCGGATAAAGCAAAAAGATTAAGCGGAATCAATATTGCAAATGGAAATTTTTGCAAAAAATTTGTCTTGAGCCAAGATACTTTTGTGGACAATACGATTTATAAGTCTAATCAACTCACGTTTCGTTGATTTTACAAACGGAAAAAAAGAAATATCGTAACCTTGCGTATGCAAGTAGAACGAATAGATGATGTACCCTTAATCTGTAGT
>JAYVFS010000006.1:0-20542 GCA_043772905.1 Saprospiraceae bacterium
TTACGTCCTACGTGGTGGAGAAACCGAAGTCCCAACTTACCTTCAAAAAGGCTTCAAACAAGCCAATCGGCTACAAGATATTTTGACAGAAAATTTTACAGTTGGCAAAACAGGTAATCAAATATTGGCTGATGCCTTGGCGCAAGCTAAAAAAGAAGGCATAAATGGTACTATTTATACGCACCCGATTGGTTTTCATGGTCACGCCGCAGGACCCACAATCGGTATGTGGGACAATCAAAAAATAACAATTGGTGCTGGTGATTACCCTTTGTTTCCAAACACAGCGTATTCCATTGAACTCAATGCAGCTGTTGAAATACCTGAATGGGGCGGCAAAATCCTCCGTTTTATGCTTGAACAAGATGGTTTTTATGATGGGAAAACGTTTCGGTATATTGATGGACGGCAGGAGGTGATTTATCCGATTCAGAGGTAGCCAATGACCTCAATCCACCCAATCCGCGACAAACATATTCGTATCGTGCGTACCCCAATTTCTGCGGTTTGATGACCAAATTAACTTTTTACCATTAGGTGAAAACATCGGGAAAGCATTGAAATAACTTTCTGTTGTTATTTGTTCCAAGCCTGTGCCGTCTTCGTTTATCATGTACAATTGAAAATCATACCCTCTTGTTGAATGATGATTAGAAGAAAAAAGGATTTTTTTACCAGAAGGATGATAAAAAGGTGCCCAATTCGCTTTACCCAAATGCGTTATTTGTTTCAGATCAGAACCGTCCACATTGGCTGTGTAGATTTCCATATTGGTCGGTGCGACGAGGTGTTTTTTCAAAAAGTCCTTGTATTCAGTCACTTCTTCATCCGTTTTTGGACGACTGGCTCGAAAAACGAGTTTTTTAGAATCTGGTGAAAAGAATGCACCTCCATCGTAACCCAAACCAAAAGTCACTTGCCGTTGGTCAGAACCATCAACATTCATCGTCCACAACTCCAAATCACCACTGCGGTCAGAAGTAAAAACGATTTTTTTGCCATCAGGTGAGACTGTTGCCTCTGCGTCATACCCCTCAGTATTTGTGAGTTGTTTAACGATTTTTCCCTTTTTATCGGCAATAAAAATATCAAAAGACGCATAAACAGGCCACAAATACTTTTTGGAATCCGAGGGCGGTGGTTCAGGGCATAAATCTCCACCTTTATGTGTCGAAGCGTACAAAATATGCTTACCATCAGGCATAAAATAAGAGCAAGTTGTTCGTCCTAAAGATGTAGAAATCATTTTAGGACGATATGCTGTGTCGCGCATCGCTTTTTTGATATCCATTTTGAAAATTTGGTCGCACTGAACGCCCCAGTTTTTAAAATCAGATTGAAAAGTCACCGATTTGCTATTCGGCGACCAATAGGCTTCGGCATTATTGCCACCAAAAGTGAGTTGGTGGATGTTTTTCAGGTGTTTTTCAACCTTAATGACCTCTGTTTTTTGGGCAAAAATCAAAGTGAATGAAAGGAGTAGTAAAAAAGTAATGTTGAATCGCTTTGTCATATTTTTTAAGATTTTAGATTTTCAGGGCGTGAAAGTAAGCATTTGAACGTTTTTTGCTTGGAAAATGTGTGTTTAATGACAAAAAATTGACCTAGCCCATAATTTCCATTTTCTTTAAGGCTCTAAACAAAAGTCCCAAGACGCTAAATAATTTGTCAAAGCGCTAAATAAATGTCCCAAGACGCTAAATAACTAACAGACCTTTAATCCATGAAATTTGTGGCTTCTTGCCAAAACTTCTTTATAAGCAGTGGCGACAAATTCAACGATGCATTTTGTTTAAGAAATGCAAAAACTCAAAAAAATGATTGTTATAATGGGTTATTTTCCAATAGGTCTCTTGTTTTGCACCAAAAGAAGTAATAAAAGATTCCAAATTTTCTACCATACTGCCTGTTGCCTCAAATCGTCGTATGCCTCGCCGACTCAATTCTTGTAAAACCTCCCATAACAACAGACTAGTTGCACCACTATTACCTGCTTTTTCGTTAGTTGTTGAAATCCAATATAGCGCTTTAGTTTTATCCCATAGAACGTAAAGTGCGGCATGAATAGCCCCAGAAGTATCTACAGCAAAAAATATTTTCCCACCGTTTTGTTGTTGAATTTCCGTATGTAATTGGCGTAAAACCTGTTCAGAAACACCTGTATTAAAGCCAATACGGTCAACAGTTTGTCTAAAAAGTTGATAAAACGTATCAAAATCGTCACGAATCTCAACGGTCACGCCTACTTTTTGAGCTTTTCGTATTTTATTTCTTACAGTACCTTTCAGATTAGTCCAAACGGATGGCACATCATCTAAGCCTTCAATAACATAATTCATCATAGGCTCAATCTGATAATCTTTCCACCAAAATGGCAACCAATTTTTGAACGTTGGCGGGTACATTTGTAGCGAAAAAGCTGTTGAAGGCAGTTGAGATATGAGCCTCTTTAACACTGACCGTTCAAATGACAACCGATATTCTGTTTTCCATGATGTACTGTTTCGTAACCATAGATTCATATATGGGGTTAGTGTTGGCATTTTCAGTATTTTAAATCCCCATTTCTGGGCAAAATGATAGACCATAATGCCATTTATTTCTCCATTTTTCGCTAAATCCATACAAACGCCCCAATTGTCTGCACCGCAAACCACGTCTAAAAACCACGGCTGCATGAAGACAGATAGCCCCTCAGTATTTTTACAAAATTCTATGTATTGCTCTTTCAATTTTAAATTATTCTTTATAAAGAGCGCGAGGCTCTATAACTAAATTATGTTCTCTATCTTAGCGGTAAAAAGAAGAAAATAAACTAAAAAAAATTGTTTTTCAACAAGAAATCAAGGCAAATCAAGTAGAAAATGTTAAAAAACGTTAAATTTCAGCTTATTCAATTTATTAAACACCACATTATTTATCACATTCCTATTTACAAACCAAACAAAAATACGCTATTATTTGTGAGTTTAGAAGGAATTGGTGATTACATTCTATTCCGAAATTTTTTACCTTATTTAATAAAGTCAAACCCCTTTCAAGTGGAACGCACTATTTTTATAGGCAATTCTAATCTCAAAGATTTTGTAGAACGATTTGATGCTAACCTTTTTGATGAATACGTTTGGGTGAATTTCGTGCAATTTGCTCAAATGAATTTATGGCAACGCTGGTCTTATTTAAGGCACAATGTCCGAAAATACGCTGCCGCCACAGTTATTTTACCAACACACGGTCGTCTTGATTTAGAAGATTTATTCATTCATAGTTCTGGTGCGATATATAAAATCGCTTCAGAAGGCGATGATACGCGTTTAGGTTTAGCTGGAAAAAAACGTAGCGATAAATTATATCAAAAACTTATTCCCAGCTTGCCGACTTCATCGTTTCAATTTGACCGCAATAAGTTTTTTTTTCAGCAACTAATAAATGAAACAATACCTATATACCGTACTTCAATAGAAAGTGTGACTTTTAAAAAAAAGGAGCACCTTATTAGCTTGTATCCTGGTGCCAGTTCTCCTTATAGAAGATGGTCGGCACAACATTTTGCAAGCCTTGCATTGTTAATACATCAAGAATTCCCATACTTTTCGTTTCAAATATTAGGGGCCACTTGGGAAATAGAAAAAGGGCTTGATATTATTAAAAAACTACCACCGAATTTTCCTATCCAATCATTTTGTGGCAAAACACGCCTTGATGAACTCATTGAAAAAATAGCGGAATCACGCCTTTTAATTTCAAATGAAACATCAGGACCTCATTTTGCAGCAGCCCTTGACGTTCCATCTGTTTGTATCTCAAACGGCAATCATTTCAAACGTTTTCATCCTTATTCTTCTAATATGGCTGCTCATTCCTTAACAGTATATCCAACAGATGATTTTTATGACGAACGAAATTTTGATTATTTAGCAGAACAATACCGTTGCTGGGAAGACTCTGAAAAATTAAGTGATATTAATATGATTTTGCCAGAACGTGTTTTTCATTTTGTAAAAAAACTCTTAAACACGCCAATACCCGCATCTGATAATTGAAATAGGGGAATAAGTTTAGCTTTGCATTTTATATTTGAATGATTAAAATTAAAGAATGAGTGGAATAGCCGCAATCATCAATCTAAATCAACAGCCCGTTGAACGTCCTCAAATCGAAGTGATAACGCGTGCAGTGATGCACCGTGGTCGAGATAGTGAACAATATTTTTATGATAAAAATTTGGCTTTTGGTCATAGTTTGAATAAGCTAAATTTCCAAAAATCGCCTTCACAACCTTTTGATAATGAAGGCATTACAGTCTTACTCGATGGTGAAGTCTTTAATCGAAAAGAAATATTAAATAAACTCCAAGTAAAGACAGACTTATCCGATTCTGAAATAATAGCACAAGCATACCAAAGGTGGCAACTCGACTTTTGGGAACACCTCGATGGCAAATGGGCAATAGTGATTTATGATAAAAAAGCAGAACGAATCATCTCTATAAGAGACCGTTTTGCTTTTAAACCGCTGTATTTTGGTTTCATAAATGACCAGTTTTGTCTTGCTTCTGAAATAAAGCAATTTACTCATCTAAAAAAATGGAAAGCCAACCTCAATTTAGCATCGGCTCGTTACTTCCTTGCTTTTGGTCGTCAAGACCATTCAAATAATACATTTTTTGACGGGGTACAACAACTATTGATGGGTGAATATTTATGCTTTGACATAAAAACACAACAGGTTGACATTAAACCTTACTATGATTTAAAAAAATATACCCCTCAGTATATTCCCTTCGAAGAGGCTAAAAATAAGTATCAAGAAATAATTTATGAGAGTATCAATCGGCATTTGACTTCTGGTCAACAATTGGGAACAATGCTGTCAGGTGGTTTGGATAGTACTATTGTTACTTGTGTTTTAAATAAATTAATAAAAGAAAAAAAAGACATTTCGATTCAAGCCTTATCCTTAGTACTCAATGAACGTAGTCCATTAGATGAAACGCTTTATATTGACCATGTTAAGGATTTTGCTCAACTTTCTGTCAATAAAGTAGTACCTGATTTTAGTGTTTTTCAACAAGATCTTGACGAGTTCGTCTATTTTCAAGATGAACCAGTCTATACAGATAGTGCATTTGCTCAATATTCTGTTTTTAAACGAGCTTCGGAATTGGGCATTCGGCAAATATTTGGTGGCACGGGTGCTGATGCTGCGTTGGCAGGGTACACTAAATATATGCTCATTTACTTACAACAATTACGTCATAAAAACCCTTTGAAAACGGTAACAGAACTCGCGGGGTTTCTCAAATACAATGGCGGGTGGGCTTTACAGCATTGGATAAAAAAGCAGCGGTCTTCGCAAAATGGTTTGATAGATTGGATCAATCCGATGTTTATAGATGCAAAACCTCAAGGACAATTGAATAAACAACCTTCGCTATATGAATATTCGCTTGAAGTTTATTTAAGCGACGCAACTGTTGCTTTACATTACGACGACCGTAATGCATCTGCATTTGGTATTGAATCCTACTTCCCTTTGTATGACAAAAAATTTGTGGAACTAAGCCTTCAATTACCCGACGAATATAAAATCAAAAATGGTAAACAGAAATACATATTGCGCGAAGCTTTTAAAGATATTATTCCTTCAAAAATATATAATCGTCATGATAAGAAAGGGTTTTACAATCCTGGTGAGACATGGATGAAACAGAATCCTGATTGGTGGGTTAATGAAATGCGTACAATCATTATGGAAAACCCTCGCATTTTCAATCCAAAACTCTTAACTGTTTTTGAAGATTTTGCTCGCCACAATAAATTGACCGTCAATGAAGGTGTCTTTTGGCGTACCTTTTTCTTCGGAAAATGGCAGCAACGATTTAACGTTTCGTATTAGCTAACACTTCTTTATAGACATCAGAAATGGCTTGACCGACAGCTTCAACACTGCATTTTTCGACGATTTTTTGCCGAATTACTGAGGGGTCGTATTTGTCTTTGTTGTCAATCATATAATTCATCGCCTCCACAAGCCCATTTTCGTCACCTATTTGTAGGAGAATACCTGTTTGCTTTGTTACACGTTCATTGATGCCGCCAGTTTCAGTGGCGATAATAGGCATACCACAAGCCATCGCTTCGAGAATGACACATGGAGAGCCTTCCATATTGCTAAACAGTACAAAAGCGTCTGATTTTTTAAAGGCGTCTGAAATTTGGTTATGTGGCACATATCCATCAAAAAAGACATATTTTTCTAACACATTGAGATTTGTAGCAATAGCTATTAGTCTTTCCCTGTCTTCACCAGCACCAACAATATGAACTTCAAAGTCAGAACGTCGCTCCGCTAAATGTGCTGCTGCTCTAATGATACCCATTTGGTTTTTTTGTTTGTCAAATAGCGCACCCACATGCAGGAATCGAAAAGGCTTCGTATGACGGGTTAAATCTGCTGATTTTGTCAGGTTGAAACTATCTGTATCAACCATATTGGGAACGACCTTAAAACGCGTTTTCAAACCATGGTTTATCAGCGCATCTCGAAAAGTATTTGAAATAGGCAAGGCATATTGTGACCGCCAGAATGTCAATCGAGTGAACAATTTCATGCCTATACCTCGATAACTGCCGCCTTTGTGCATATAACCCGCTCGGTGTTCAGTGATAACAAAAGGTATTCTTTCTTTAAGGTTTAAATACCACCCAAATATGCCAGCAGGGTACAAAACATGTAAATGAATCAAATCTGGTTGTCCCCATCCATTTTTAACAACACCATATCCTTTTTTGTATGCTTGAAACATACGCCAAACCTTAACGAAGGGATTTCGAGTCGCTGGGTAATAAATTCGAGTGACAGTATAGGGTTCTATATTTGTTTCAACTCGATAACCTTTTCCTAAACTTTTATCTCCTATAGCATGTATTAAAGCAATATCCGTAAATTTGTAAGTCGCTTGTGCTTGTTGTTGAACAAAAATACCGACCCTTGGTATTATTGAACTTGGATACCATGAACATAACCAAAGTACTTTGATAGTTTTTTTCATTTTATAGATTCATTTAAAATATCTATTATGTTGTCCAACATAACTTCTTTGCTAAAATATTTTTCAACATAATTACGCCCATATAGGCTTTTAGTCGTTCTCTCGGATTGAGGGCTTTCAATACAGCTTCGCAAAGCATCAGCCAATGAATCGGGATTATTGGGTTCAGCAAGCCAACCACACTGCCCATTATCCAAGACTTCGGGAATGCCCCCCACACGTGTCGTGACAACCGAAATACCATGTGCCAAGCCTTCGACATTCGCCAAACCTAAGGCTTCTTTTCGAGCAGGAATACAAAGAATATGATGCGTTTGCATCAAATTAGAGACCTCGTTGGGTGGTAAAATTCCTTTTAAAAGCAATAAAAGGTTTTGAAAAGGTTTTGCCCATTCTTCTATAACAGCTTTGGCTTCTTGAGTCGTACCAACGATTGTAAGCTGAAAGTGGTAATTTCCAATCGCCCCCAAAGCCTTAATCAAATCCTCTAAACCGCCTCGGACATAGCCCGCTTTAACAAAAAGTACCTCAATCGTTGCCCCCTCTGTATATTGCCACGTTTGAGGCACAAATGCTATTGCCTTAACATCAACGGTTTGATATAACTTCAAAACACGTTTCTTAGGAATCCGTCTTTTTTCTAAAATGAGTTCTTCAATATACTTTGAATTAGCAAATACAATATCAAGTGAGTGAATGGCTAAGATTTCTAATGGTCGTTGAAAATAGCGATAAAAAATATAGCTCTTAAAATTCGGAAGGCTTTGACGGCTGGTTAAAAGACTGTGGTCGTCATGAATAATACCCATTATTTTAATATTTTTGGATAAAAATAGACGTGCCGCAACACCAAACATGGCTTGGTTGAAGATAATGGCATCTACACGTTGTTCTTTTTGAAAACGCCGAATAGCACGATAGTATGCCCAATTTCTGAAATAATGAATAAAGGGACGCAAAAATGAGGGATATTTAATATCTACTTTTCGTACCATTTTCAGCGAATTTTCTTTCCTTTGTGGTGAATTTTCGACTATATCTTCTGTCAATAACCAAACACAATAACGGTCAGATATGTCATTGATATCAAGAATAAATCGAGCAAAATGAAAAGCTCCTGTGACACCATAATCAAAATCTGCAGAACAGACTAATATTTTTTTCATAAAAATGTTTGAATTAGAAATTAAACCGCCGGGCAAATTTACACTTGGACTCAACGAACTTTGGCAATATCGGGAACTTTTTTATTTTTTTACTTGGCGCGATATTAAAGTTCGGTATAAACAAGCGACACTTGGTATATTATGGGCAGCCATGCAACCCCTCAGTATGATGCTGCTTTTTACGGTCATTTTTAGCCGAGGATTAAAAGTAAGTTCAGATGGATTGCCATACCCAATTTTTGCTTTTTCAGGCTTGATGATTTGGAATATTTTTTCAAATGGTTTGCTCAACGCTTCTTCAAGCATGGTAGCAAATGCGAATATTATCAAAAAGATCTATTTTCCACGTCTCATTATTCCTTTGTCCTCAATCCTAACGGCTTTGTTTGATTTTCTTTTTACTTTTGGTGTCTTTGTCATACTGTTAATTTATTATCAAATGCCCATTTCGATTTGGAAATTTCTTATTTTTACCCCCCTCAGTATTTTGCTCACAGTTATTACAACTTTTGGTTTAGGTACATTGTTGGCAAGTTTAAATGTTAAATACCGTGATTTTCAATATGCTCTGCCGTTTATGATTCAGTTTTTACTTTTTTTAAATCCTGTTTTATATTCTACCAAAACGTTTGACAATATTGCTGTTCAATGGATTATGCGATTGAATCCCATAGCAGGTGCGATAGATTTGATTCGTTCCATTTTTACTGAGGGGGTGATTAATTGGTCAAATGTAGGAGGACAATTTTTAGTTGCAACAATTTTACTCATTTTAGGTGTATATTTTTTTAGAAAAATGGAGGCGTATTTTGCCGATTTAGCTTAATAAAAATGTTGATTTTATTCATTCTTTATATTTATATTTTTCTTTCAACTGTTGCATTCGGGCAATTGTTAATCTTTCTTTTTTTAAAAGAGAGGAACAACTTACCGCTTGACTTATTAAGCCTAATAGGGTTTATTGGATTAACTTGTTGTTTAAATCTTATACATCTTTTTTTTCCTCTTAGTGGTTTTACCCTTCATTTTTTCACCTTTTTGCTCATTTTTTTCTATCGAAAATCTATTTTGCAAAGTATCAAAAACCTGAAAATCCCGAAAGCAAAGCCCCTTTTTTATTTATTAGCTTCGGGTGTTTTCATCAGTTCTTTTATCGTTGCAACAGTTTCGCCTTTAATTGGTGATTCTTTGGGATACCATATTCAGATTATTGAATGGTTTGACAAATATCCTGTTGTTCATGGACTTGCTAATATTCATACACGCCTTGCCCTTCACTCCGTTGTTTTTCCCACAATGGCATTTTTTGATTTTTCATTTATTTATGGACAACCTATTTTTGGTGTCAATAGTTATTTCAATACATTGATACTCATTCGAGTCATCTATGAAATCCACACAGATTTCATCCAAAAACGTTTTGTTTTTGTCATCATTGAAGTGCTTTTTGTTTTTTCAAACCTCTATTTTCTACTCTGCAACTTCATTTCATCACCTACACCCGACTATCTGTCGAGCATGTTGATATTTTATATTTTCTTTATTTTAAAACAAGATAAAAATGATATACAAAACAAAACAGCGTTCGTATTGGTTTGTCTTTTTTTACCATTTATCAAATTGAGTCAAGTGTTATTTGGTGTTTTACCCCTGTTGTTTAGGCATCAAAAACGGATATGGGTCATTTATTTTTCTTCGGCTATTACTTTTGGTGTGCCATATATTTTACACAACTATATACAATCAGGTTATATTTTTTATCCAACACCTTATTTAAATTTTGCAAACCCCGATTGGCAACTCCCCCTCAGTATGCCGCAAGATTCAGAATCAGCGATTGTTTCTTTGACAAGTTTACAAAATTGGATAATCTCTTGGGCACGATTGCCAGAGGTACATTATACTCAAGTCCTTTCAATGCCCTTTTCAGAATGGCTACCCATTTGGTTCAAAAATAATAGTGTTTTACAAAATGGGCTTTTCTTCGCAGCTATTATATCTTTAATTTTTAGTTTTATTTTATGGCAAAAAAAACAATTCAGCAATCGGTGGTTTTATCTTAGTTTAATTTGTGGCGCAAGTGTCGTATTTTGGCTATTAACAGCACCCAGTTTCCGTTTTGCTTATGGATTTTTATGGTTATTGGCATTATTACCCATATTAAGTGTTAATTTATCAAAACTCTCCCCTCAGTATTTGTCCTCTTTTTTATCATTAATTTTGATAGTATTACTAACTTTGTCCCATCGTCCCGCTTTAAAAGTTATTTTTCAAAAAAGGCTGTTTTCATTAGAAAACTTGGTTATACCACATACAATTCCTAATTTTCCTATAGTAGAAAAAGATTGCATTAATTTTAAAATAAAAATACCAATAGGAAACGACAATTGTGGTTGTAATGCTGTTCCTTGCACACCCTATTATCAGTCAAATATTGAAATGCGAGGTACAGATTTATCTTCAGGTTTTCGCATCAAAAAATAAAAAATGAAACCAATCATAGAGGTTCAAAATCTATCAAAACAGTATAAAATTGGTCAAAAACAACGGTATTTAAGTTTACGTGACTCTGTAACCGATTTTTTTAAAGGAAAAAACCAAACGACCAAACCATCTGATTTTTGGGCTTTAAATGATGTCAATTTTGAAGTACAAGCAGGAGAAAGCATCGGCATCATCGGACGTAATGGAGCAGGCAAAAGCACTTTGCTTAAAATATTAAGTCGTATCACACCGCCGACAAAAGGACGTGTTATACTGAGGGGTCGTTGTGCGAGCCTTTTAGAAGTAGGTACAGGTTTTCACTCTGAATTGACTGGGCGAGAAAATGTATTTATGAATGGTTCAATTCTCGGTTTGCGGCGTACAGAAATTGCTGAAAAATTTGATGAAATCGTTGCGTTTAGTGGTGTCGAGCAGTTTATTGATACACCCTTAAAACATTATTCGAGTGGTATGCAGTTGCGATTAGCTTTTGCAGTAGCGGCACATTTAGAGCCTGAAATTTTGATTATTGATGAAGTATTAGCAGTTGGTGATGCCGAGTTTCAGAAGAAATGTATTGAAAAAATGAATGCTGTAAGTGATAGCGGGCGAACTGTTATTTTTGTGAGTCATAATATGGGTATTATAAAAAATTTGTGTTCAAAAGGCATTTTGTTAGAAAGTGGTCAGATTAAATCAATTGGTTCAATCCAAGATATTATTAGTGATTATTTATCTCAATATTCGGATTCCTCAGCGTCAATTATTGAATTAAAACCGACGAATTCATCAGCAACTTTCACAAAAATAAGTCTTTTAAACGAGAAAAAGACATTTACAAACTCATTCGGGTTTAATGAAGCAATTACTTTGAGTATCGAATTTGAATTGTTCGATAATATCAACAATTTGGAGCTATCAATTGCATTAATGTCTGTTGAAGGCGTAAGAATATTTTATGATAGTAGCCTTTATGCATTACAAAATAACAACAGAATTTATCGCAAAGGGAAACATGTTGTTTTTGTCAATTTACCACCTAACCTATTTATGCCCAATTTTTATAGTTTTAATATTGCGTTGAATATACCAAATATTGTCCTTTTCGATTACCGTAAAAACATTATTTCTTTTGCCATTGAAGAAACTGGTAAAAGGATAGAATCATACAAAGGCTCTCAAATGGGTCTTATAAATGTTATATTAGATTGGAGTTTTCCTTAACAATAATTTCACAAAATATATATGCAAAATATAAAAAAACACCCTTATGGAGGTTATTATAAATACGATGAAGCTGTCGCTAAAACCTACGATAATGATCGTTCAACTGAAAAGCACTGGATAGAGGAAAATGCTTTTGTAGAGCAATATTTCAAAATTCATAAAGTTGAAAAGCTACTTGACTTACCTGTTGGGACTGGTCGTTTTTTCAATTTTTATAAGAATATTAATCAATTAACAGGCATTGATATATCCGAAGCTATGTTAACGGAGGCTAGAAAAAATTTACAGCTATTGGATAAAACGACACATGTAACGCTACAAAAAGGGGATGTTTTCAATTTGTCTTTTTTAAATGATTCATTCGATTGCATATTGGTTTTTCGCTTGCTCCATTTAATCCCTCAAAATAAGTTAGAGGGTGCTATTAAAGAATTATGTCGTGTTGGTAATAGAGATATTGTTGTACAATCTTACGAACAAATATCTATTTCTTTTTTTCAATTAATTAAAAGAAAAATAAAATATAAATTAAAAATAATATTAAAATTGAAAACCAAACAACAAGACAATAAAGGAATAAAGCCTTGGTCGCACATTGAAGCTTATTTTCATGAATATGGTCTAATTAATTTATATTTTAAAAAATATGGCTTTAAGAAGAAAAAAGAAATACTATTAAGTCATTATGATGGAGCAAATATTTATGTAACTATTTACGCTAAGATATAATTTTAATAAATGAAACAAAAAGTAACACAAATTCTCAACCGAATTCGGAAAAACAAACAAATTAAAATAGATGTTAAAATAGAAGATTGCCGACACTTCTGTGGATTTATATATGGTAAGGGAAGTGTCACCAATCCTTATCAAGACTATATTGTTGGCTTGCAAAACGGAGAAAATAAAGAAGTACTTAGAAGTAAATTTATTGATTTCTTGGCTTTATACAAACCTAATAATTTGGAAGAAGCAATAGATGTCCCATTAAATAGAGTATATCCTCTTTGGACTTATCCCTGGAGAAAATATACCACAGAATCATTTAATAATACGACAAATTGGTATGATGATATCTTTGACATTCCTGATATAATCACACATTTTTCAAAGAAAGGTGTATTTCGATACCGAATCGAAGAAGAGTTTGTTTGGATGGAAAAGGCACTAAAAAGCATAAAAAAATACGGATATATGCCTGAAAAATTTAACAGCTATGCAACAGTCTGCCAATTAGTTACAAATAATGGTGAAAGTGTTTATATTTTACTTGATGGAAATCACAGAGCAAGTGCCTTATTTGCCATTGGTGTAACTCATTTTACTTGTATTTTACAGAATGTTTATTATGAAAAAGATATTAAAAATTGGGCTGCTGTAAAAGATAATTTTTTTACACTTAAAGATGCTCAATCTATATTATATGCTTACGTAAAAGGAAATATACGGAACTATTATGATCAATTACTGAAAGAAAATTTAATTATCATAGAATAATGAATAAAGTTTTTAGAACCGTTTTTTATATTCTTAAAAATATAACGCCTCCTATAATTATTAAAATGGTAAACCATTTCCGTTTATCTAAACAGGATAGTATTACTTGGTCTGGTGAATATCAGTCTTGGGAGACAAGTATGAAACATTGCGAAGGCTATGATTCTGCTATGATTTTGGAAACGTGCAAAAAATCATTATTAAAAGTGAAAAATGGCGAAGCCATATATGAAAGAGATGGCGTTTTGTTTGATAAAATTTATTATTCTTGGGCACTTTTAGCTATGCTACAACGGGCTGCATTGGAAAACAATAGTGAATTATGTGTTCTTGATTTCGGTGGTTCATTGGGTAGTTCTTATTTTCAAAATATGGACTTTTTAAAGTCAGTTAAAAACATGAAATGGTGTATTGTTGAACAACCTCATTTTGTTAAATGTGGTATTCAATATTTTCAAAATGAAGAATTACAGTTTTACTATTCGATTGAAGAATGTTTAAAGCAAAACAAGCCACAAGTATTATTACTTTCAGGCGTGCTACAATGTTTAGAACAACCTAACTATTGGATAGACAAATTGAGTACATACGGTTTTCCTTACATCATCATTGACAGAACAGCTTTCATTGACAATAATCAGGCTATTTTGACTGTCCAAAATGTCCCCCCCAGTATGTACGCGGCTTCTTACCCTTCATGGTTTTTCAATTTTGAACAATTTGTAGACCTTTTTTCAAAAAACTATACTGTTTTATCTGTATTCAATAGCATTATAGATAACTCAATCATTCTTAAAGGCAATAAACCGGCAAATTGGAAAGGTATTTTATTACAAAAAAAATAAACAAACTTTTAGAGTCTAATGCTTAACTTCTGTACACTCTTCGATAAAAACTATTTAGCAAAAGGGATGATGCTTTTTGAATCTCTAAAACTACATTGTGAAAACTTTCATCTTTTTATTTTGTGTTTAGATGACTATACCTATGATTATTGGAAACAAAATAACGCCAAACAATTAACACTTATTAGATTATCTGATTTAGAAGATTTTAATAGCGAGTTGTTTATAGCAAAACAAAATCGAACATTAGTAGAATACTATTTTACACTTAGTCCATGTTTACCGCTTTTTTTACTTAAAAAATATTCGAATTTGCCTTGGATATGTTCTGTTGATTCCGATATTTATTTTTATGGAAATCCAAAATCTATATTTGATGATTTTGAAAAAAATCATTCAATACTTATCACACCACATAAATTTACACCTGAACTTACATCATTAAATTTTGAAAAATATGGTATCTTTAATGTCTCTTTTCAGGCTTTTAAAAACAATGACATTGGTTTAGCTTGTCTTGAAAAGTGGCAAAAGCAATGTATATTATGGTGTAAATACAAATATGATTCTCTAAATGAGCGATATGCTGATCAAAAATATTTAGATACTTGGGAAAGTGATTTCCCTAACAGCATTAAAATATTAGATGACGATGTAACAGGACTTGCTGTCTGGAATATTAATAATTACTTTCTAAGTACGAAAGGTACGAATTTAATGTCTAATGGGAAACGAATAGTTTTCTATCATTTCCATTGCTTACATCTAATTAATAAGCATTGGTTTGAAACTGGTTTTTCAATTTACAACGTTAGAAAAAGTAAACTTTTAGACCAACATATTTATCAACCTTATATCAATCAGCTTTATAAATTTGAAGACAAACACGATAAAGCATTAAATAATTATGCTATTATAAAAAAAGATATGATTTTTAGAATTTTAGGTAATAAGAAATTGTTTTATCGTTTAAATAACAATTTAATTTTTAGGGTTAATACCTTTTTCATTTTAAATACTTACGTATTTATTAAATCATTCCTAAAAACTATGTTTAAATGACCTTGTTTACAGAAACATCTTCTAAAAATTTAACCCGAAATTTGCCTAAAATCAGTATCGTCACCCCATCGTTCAATCAAGGGCATTTCATCGAAGAAACAATTCTTTCTGTTTTATCACAAGACTACCCTAATCTCGAATACATCATCATAGACGGTGGTAGCACCGATGAGACGGTTGACATCATTAAAAAATATGAAAAAGGAATTACTTATTGGATAAGTGAAAAAGATAGAGGACAATCAGATGCCATAAATAAAGGCTTAAAAATAGCAACAGGCGATGTATTTAATTGGCTCAATAGTGATGATTTACTTGCCCCAAATGCTCTCTGGGTCATTGGGTATTATTTTTTAGACCACCCAAAATCAACTGCTTTGTTGGGTCATCTACAAACTTTCGAAGGCGAAAACAACTTCAGTTCGCCTTATCGTATGACAATCATAAAAGAGGATTTGCCTTACAATATGATATTCAGCGGTATGACTCAACAATCGCTTTTTTATCGAATGGATACGGTAAAACAACTGCTTGGCGTTGATACTCGTTTGTATTTTTGTATGGATTTTGACTTATGGTGTCGTTTTATTACCCATTATGGTCTCGATGATATTGATTTTACCAAAGAGACATTGGCTTATTTTAGAATCCATACGATGGCAAAATCACAATTGGTATATCAAGGTTATGATGAACGACGCAAGGTTTTATTGTCGATGCTTTCTACTATAGGTATTTCTCAAAGTTATTTAAGAGAATTGAATAGTGATTCAACAGGATATTTTTTTGATAAAAAATGGGATTTTAAAAAAAAGCTTTTACCTTTAGAAACTGTCATAGCTTATATTGTGGAGCTTTTTCTGGTTATTCCATATTTTGATTACCCCCTCAGTAAATCTATTCGTTTTTGGTTTTTTTCTTTAAAAAATAAACCATTCAGGCGTCGAAATTATTTTTATACATTGCCATTGAGATTAATTTATCGCAAAACAAAGAAACAAAATGATTTTAAAAATAAAAAATAACCTAAAACTTTTACCCTACCTATTTCGTAGTTTTTATTTTTGTTTACAATATTTCCCTTTCCATATTGCTATTCGCATACCCGTCTTAATTTCATCAAATGTCCGTTTGCTAAAAACAAAAGGGACTTTAGAATTGCAAGTTAAGGATATTGAATTCGGTATTGTACGAATTGGGTTTGGGCATGTCGGTATTTTTGATAGTAAGATATCAAAATCTATTTGGGAAGTAAGTGGGAAAATTATTTTTAAAGGACACACCAATATTGGTCATGGCTCTAAAATTTGTGTCGGTACAAATGGGGTATTATCCATTGGAAAAAACTTTTGTATCACAGCAGAAAGCTCTATCATTTGCTTTAATTCTATTACTATAGGCGATGATTGTTTGTTTTCTTGGGATGTTCTAATTTTAGATACTGATTTTCATAAAATCAAAAAAGGAAATGAGCATATTAATAAAGAAAAACCAATAAAAATAGGTGATCATAATTGGGTGGGTTGCCGAACCACGATTCTTAAAGGAGCCGAAGCAGGAAGTAATTGTGTCATAGGTTCACAAAGTTTATTAAATAAAAATATACTCGTAATCGAGTCACTATTGCAGGTAATCCTGCAATAGTACTTCGCGAAGATATTGATTGGGAAATTTGAATAAGTTGGAAATAAAAAAGTTGGTAACAAATATTCATTCTATTTGCTACCAACTTTTTTATTTCCAACTTAAAGTCAGCGCATAATCACCAATTTCCCAATTCCTTTCTTAAAATAATCGCTTGTACCTGTGTCGTAACTTTCAAAAGCTTTGCCGTCTATATTTTTAGCAATGACACGATAGAGATAAACGCCATTCGCTAATTGATTACCATATTCATCTGTACCATTCCAAGCGAAATCGGTTCGATGCGTACCGATTTTAAGCGTACCAATTTCGTCTTGTGTGATTTCTCTGACGACTTTTCCTGCTACAGACATAATTTGAATTTTGAAAATAGGTGGTGGCGTTTCGCCTGTTAAAGTATATACAAACTGTGTCCGAGTTGAGAAAGGATTCGGGTAATTCAAGACATTAGAAATTGAAGATTTTGTAATAATTTGAAAAGAAATACTATAATCCATATCACCTGAAGCATTACCAGATACATCTTTTGCTTTAACAATCAATTGGTAAATCCCATCAACGGCAAATATTGGTCGGTATTCTATCGCTGCTTTGTTTACACCTGTTGCCGTAACAGTTGCTGGGTTAAATTTTACTGACGGGTCATTGAAGAAGATTTGTGTTTTAACACCTGTAAGTGTTTGAATATATAGTTTAAATAAAACTGTATCATTCAACGCAAGAAATTTATTGTCATCTCGCAACTCAATTATAACCAACGGTTTAGGCGATACGATATCATTGTTCATAATCCTAACGCCATCAAACATCACGTCGAGCAATGGATTGCGTTTGTCTTTTTCAACATAAAAACTGGATTGTAAATAATTGTTGAAAGTAAAGCCTTCAAGTTGAGCCTGATTAGGATTTACTTCAAGCAAAATTTGATTCTTACCACTTAAATCCTTAGTCGTTCGGGTCAAATTAGTCACAAAATTGCCATTTTTACTGAGGGGGGCATATTTGTTAAAAGTGTTCATTTCTACATTTGCTTCATTCCGTATTGTCCATTTGATTAATACACTATCGGCATCTATATTACTAACATTCTCAACATTAACTTCCATTTTTAACTGATCTCCTTGCTGAAGAGTATCGTTATAAATCGTGTATTTAGCACTTGGATTCACTGCTAAATCGATTACGCCTTTATATAAAACCCGCCAATAATTGAGTTGTGGCGTTGTACGCTTAGTATTATCAAAACCATAAAAACGCAATTTAAGATAAGGGTACTGTTTTGCGTTGATATTGTTTAAAGCGGTTACTGAGGTCGTAATTCCTCTCATTAAAGTTGTGTCCGTTGATTTATCGCTTGATAAACCTATAATATCAAATACTAAGGAATCGGTAGATTCTGCCTTGTAGTTAAGTTCTAAGGTTTGCCATTCCTTTGAAGGACCAAGTATGGGCGAAACCATTTTGCCCTCGTACCAACGCCCAGTCAATGGAAAAGAAATTGGCGCGCCTTCGTCTAAGGTTAAAGCAACTCTTTCGGAAATAGGGCTTATATTTTTCTGAAAAGCAAAAGCATAAGGCTTTGTGCCATCTAAACTGCGCACTTGTTTTGCACCTTGTTGCTCAAGAACTTTAAAAATATTCGTACCAGTGGTTACCGAATCTATACCCCACAAATCTGGTCGGAAATTAGCAGCCCCATTTTGTTGAACTGTATAGACTATCACATAATCTCTTTCGGGGATATTGTTCAATAGTGAAATAAATCCTCTTCTACCTGTAAATGGATCATCGCTGTCAATTTGGAAGGCGTAGGAATGCGTTCTGGTATTACGAGGATTTGCACCATATTGCGAAAAGACATCGTTCTGAATCCAAGGTGTCCCCGTTTTTGAATCGAAAACAATAGCGTATATACCTGCATTTGTTGGATAATCCCCGAGGTTTCGTCCATATTGGTTGTTATTGATATAGTATATTGGTCTCAAATTATAAGGCAAATTAGCGAGATATTTCAAATCAATCGAACTCAAATTTTCACCAAACACAAATTTTCTATCAAAACTGTCCACCTTCATAGTCGTAAACTGATTCCCCAACCACTGATAATAATGCGACTGATTCCACCCCTCACTCCCATCTTTCAAATAGATGAAAGAAGAATTTTGCCATGCATAACCTACTCCTGCAGTACTATCCGCAGCTGTGTGCCAATAGTAAACTGTTTTGTCTGTCCAATTCATATCAGGTTGCCATTTCAATACACCACCCAATTGATTGATAACTGTGCGTTTTTTCAAAGGACTATTGAACGTTGCCGTTGTATCTATTTCAATGTAATAGTTTTGCGGTTTAGCCAAAGCATTCGATGTAGAGGCTTTCAAAATAATGGGTACTTTATTCACAATGGCAAACTCCGCTGGATAAACAGGTCTCACATTATTATCAAGGATATAAAAAGGAACACCTTTTTCGCCAGTTGAAGCCACAAGTTCATTATTGTTTTTTGCACTCGGTGAAGGGAGTTCATTTATACCATTATCAGAATCAACAAAAATATGCAAACGATTTAAACCCGCAGCTGTTTCTTTGGTCATCGGAACGCGCCAAGTATAAGTACTTTGATACAGAGGGGCTGCTATTCTTTTTTTAGCCAATTCAATAAAAGTATTATTGGGCATTTGTTGACGCACCAAAACCGTCATGGAGTCTTTTATATTATAACCTATGTTACTAACCGTAAAAGTCACAGCGAAACTGTCCAACTGAGCCGTCAATACAGAAGGTTCAAACTTTACAGAAGTCGCATCGGGTAAATAGTCTGGTCCCGGTGCTGCAAATAGACGCAACGCAGGGTCGCCTGTGATTTGGAACTCTTGTACTGCCGATTTTAATCCTAAATCATTTTGAACTGTAGTCTGACTAAATTGAGTAAAAGTCATATTTAGAATATCTCCTAAAGATGCTCCATATCGAGCCGTTCCCATTGTGCTGTAATAGACATTTGCAAACCGATTGAGTGAATTGAGAAATGAAGAACCCGTAGTTCCTGCAAAAGCACTCATTCCCTTGTCTTTATAAAAAACAAAGTTTTCTGCAATGCCTTTCGATTGTTGGTGACAATTTCCTGCTGAACATCCCAAGGCAACAAACAATGGATATTTACCTTTATTAGTCATATAATCAGGGTTATTGATATCGAAATCAAGCGTTGACGATGCTGAGTGTCCATAAAAACTTATAACTGAGACACCTTTATTTATCATCCCGAATATTTGATCATTTACAGCTATCTGTACAGGGTCAAGGCTCGTTTTATAAAAAGTCGTCACATTCAATCCCGCTTTACTGGCTTGAAGGGTATCCGCAAAGTTTTTCATATACTCTTTGATGATAGGTCCTTCATTACCGCCACCACTGAGGTGCATCACATTCTTTATCCATTGACGAGCCTCAAGGGTTTGTGGGGCATTTTTCAGTGCATTTTCATGTTCTTTAACTTTATCGAGATATATTTTCATTTCAGAAGCTGCACTCAACGGAATACGTCCGACGGGAAAAATAGG
>JAYVFS010000007.1:0-58375 GCA_043772905.1 Saprospiraceae bacterium
AGGAACGTGAAATAAATAAAATATCAGAGTAAAATCATATCATTGTGTTCAAAATAGAATCAATGATAGAAAAATACACACCAGAAGTTGAGTCCCAGATGCAAACGTTTTATGCACGATTGCCAGAAAAAGAACAACGTCATTATGCGGCTTTGGAAGCACAAAAATTTGGCTACGGTGGCAAAGCTTATATTATACGCTTATTTAATATTCATCATAAGACGTTAAATAAAGGGATAACAGAGCTGACGACTCCCGAATTATATGCGACTCTACCCGTCGATAAACAACGCCGCCCTGGAGGGGGTCGAAAAAAAAACAGAGGAAAATAATCCTTCACTACAAGAGCAATTACGTGCTTTGATAGACCAGTATAAAGCTGGGAGTCCAACAGACCCGACGATATATTGGATACATTTGAAAGCCAAAGAACTATCGGCTCTTTTTCTTGAGCAACATCAAGTTAAATTAAGCCATGGTTTTATCAAACGAGAACTTCATAATTTAGGTTATCGTTATAGAAAAATAAGTAAAAGTTTAGCCACAGACAAGTATGCACAACGCGATAAACAATTTCAAATTATTTTCAATTTAGTCGCCATTATGTCACTTGCAAGTCCTGTTTTAAGCATAGATTGCAAGAAAAAAGAGCGTCTTGGTACACTTTACCGTGACGGAAAAAGTTATAGTCAAGCACCTAAAAAGGCTTTTGACCATGATTATCCCTATCTCGGAAAAGGTAAAGTGATACCTCATGGCATCTATGATTTACAAAAAAACATAGGGTTTATCACTATCGGCAATAGCAGTGAAACAGCTGCTTTTATTGTCGATAATCTTCGTTGGTGGTGGTTTAACCACGGTATTAAGGATTATCCGAGTGCCCGTAATTTACTACTTTTATGCGATGCAGGTGGTGGCAATTCCTACCGACATCACGCTTTTAAAAAAGAATTACAGGCATTCGCTTTAGAAATCGGTGTAGATATTATTGTTGCACATTATCCCCCTTATGCCTCTAAATGGAATCCTATTGAACATCGCCTATTCTGTCATGTTCATAAAGCAATGAGTGGTGAAATGTTTGCTGATTATGAATTTGTCAAAACCCTTATTGAAAAAACTTCTACTGAAACGGGACTTAAGGTGATTGTAAGATTAAATTTAAAAGAGTACCAGAAGGGCATCAAAACACTTGAATCAGATGTCGATTATTTCAGGATTCAACAGCATCCCGATATACCCGAACTTAATTACAGAATTGCTGCTTAGTTTGATACTTTATTTCTTTAACGTTCCCAAGAGTCATAATCCGTATAAGTTGCGCCTTGCAAAAGCCGTTTATTCAGCGCAGCAGACCTTCGAGTCACATTCAAACCGCCTGGCAGTACCCCCTCGGTATGCGCACCCCGCCAAATGCAATCGCGCATCGTTTCCCAAATCGTCAACAAACCTTTCATAATTTGAAATTCGTTGCGCCACATCAATTCATTTTGCCAGACAACTTCCAGAATATCCATGCCATTGCTCAAACAATGCACCCGCAAATCATCAGCAGAATCAATCGGATAAGGGAGCTTAACAACCTCTGTACGTTCACCCACAGGCTCGTCTTCTTTGACAATAAAGCCGCCGCCAATGCTGAAATAGTTTTGTGCAAACGTCTCGCCACCCGTCAATTCTGCCACGCAAGTCATGCCATTTGGATGAAAAGGCAAGGCAGCATCCATCAAAAACACAATATCTTCACCCATTTTGAAGGAAATAGGTCTTTCGCCATCTAAACGCAACCCCTCAGTATCGCGGATGTGTTTTATCTTTTCATCAATCAATGACGTGTCCGTCGTCACAGGGTCTTCGCCGAGCAAACCCATGAGAACAGCGATATCCGTTCCATGCCCATGCCCCGTTTTTGCCAAAGAACCATAAAGTAAAATATGAATTTTTTGAGCAGATGCAAAAAGCTGATTTTCACGCAATTCTGCAACAAATTGCTGTGCGGCACGCCAAGGACCCAGCGTATGAGACGAGGACGGACCAACCCCAATCTTGAAAATGTCGAACACGGAGATGCGTTCTTCAACCATGTTAATTTGATTTTATTTGGTACTTATAAATCTATCTCCAACAAAACAGGGCAGTGATCGGAATGAACGGCTTCATTTAATTGTCTGCAATTAACAATTTTATCAGCGATATTATTCGTAACTGATTGATAATCAATGCGCCAACCTTTGTTTGATGCCCTTGAATTGAAGCGAGTTGACCACCAAGAGTATTCTTGCAAAGTCGGATTTTTGAAACGGAATGCATCTGTAAAGCCACTTTCAAACCACTTTGTCATCCAAGCACGCTCATCGGGAAGGAAGCCAGATGTTTTAGCATTGCCTTTTGGGTTGTGAATATCGAGTTCCGTGTGTGCGATGTTGTAATCGCCGACGATGATAAGTTTAGGTCTTTCTTTCTTCAATTCTTCAATCCAATTGAAAAAATCGGCTAAAAAACCCATTTTAACGCCTTGTCGTTCATCGCCAGAAGTACCAGAAGGGAAATAACAATTGAGCAACGTCCAATCGCCAAAATCAGCGCGAATGATGCGTCCCTCAGAGTCATAACGATGATTACCCATGCCTTCAACAACTTTATCAGGCTTCACTTTTGAAAAAATCGCTACGCCTGAATATCCTTTTTTCTCCGCCGATACCCAATAATGCTCTTTATAACCCAATTGCAGCAACCCCTCAGTATCCACCTGTTCAGGACGTGCTTTTGTCTCTTGAATGCAGACAATATCGTAGTTGTCGCTTTCTAAAAAAGTCGTTAAACTTTTATTCAAAGCAGAACGAATGCCGTTTGTATTGTAGCTTAATATTTTCATTTTAAAATTTTATAAAATATTCACCATTAAAATATTCACCATTATTTATTGGTGTCTGTTTTTTAAAGCCGCTAAAACTTCTTCTAATTTAATATCCTTTGCTGCCAACAAAACGAGGTAGTGAAACATCAAATCCGCCGCTTCACCGAGGAACAAATCACGGTTGTCGTCTTTGGCTTCAATGACGAGTTCGACGGCTTCTTCACCTACTTTTTGAGCGATTTTATTGATGCCTTTTTGAAACAGCGAGTTTGTATAACTCTTTGTTACTGAGGGGTCTTCCGCTTTGCGTTGGTGAATAACGGATTCGAGATAGGACAAAAAATCCGTCCCTGCGAAGTCATTTTTTTCCTGCCAACAGGTATCTGCACCCGTATGACACGTTGGACCATCGGGTTTTGCTTTTATTAACAAAGTGTCACCGTCGCAATCGGCTTTGATGTCCACAACATTGAGGAAATTTGAAGAGGTTTCGCCCTTTGTCCACAAACGTTGTTTTGAACGGCTGAAAAAAGTAACGACCCCTTCTGTCATCGTCTTTTCTAAGGCTTCTGTGTTCATGTAACCGAGCATCAAAACTTGCCGCGTCTCCGCATCTTGAACAATTACAGGCAACAAACCATCGGCAGATTTGGCAAAATCAAGGTTTTTTATGTCAAAATTCATATTTATTGTATTTGAGGGGCGAAGTTAATACCTTAAAAAGGTGTAGTTAGCTGATGTTTTGTTTTTTTTGCAAAAAAGTGTTTTTTAATGAAAAAAATCACGCATTTCATCACTCTACTAATTGTCTTTCTTTCCGCTTGCGGCAAAGAAAAAATACAACTCACATGGCAAGAACAAACGAGCAATGACACTTTTGATCTACACGCCGTTCATTTCGACGATGCCCAAAACGGTATAATATGTGGCGGCAGAACGTGGACAAGTGGTTTTATTTTGCGGACACACAACGGTGGGGCAACTTGGCAAGCAGATAGTTTGTTGAATAAAGGCTTTTACGGCTTAGGTACTGAGGGGGGCAAAACGTGGATAATCGGCAACAGTGGTCATGTGTTTGAATTTACAAAAAATGACACGTCCTTTCGTTGGGTCGGTGAGCCTTATGATGCGTGGTTTCGAGATGTCGCTGTGCGTGGTCAAACGGGCATCATGGTCGCTGGACAGGCTTGGCAAAATGGGAAATTGGTGCGTTTTGATGTCAAAACAGGCAAACGACTGCAACTTGATACTTTTCCACAAGCCTTGGAATCGGTCTGTTTTTCCGATAGTTTGACGGCTCATGTGGTTGGATATGGTTTGGTTTTGAGGTCTGTTGATGCAGGTAAAACGTGGAAAGTACAGGCTGATTTGACGGACGATTATTTCCAATCAGTTTGTTTTCCTTCTGAAAAAGTAGGTTTTATTGTCGGACAAAATGGGGGTATTTTGAAAACAACGGACAGCGGTGCGTCTTGGTTTTACTTGAAAAAGAGTAAAAACATAGGTAATCCCCGTTTTAGAGCCGTTTTTTTCAGCGATATACTGAGGGGGTGGATTTGTGGAGAAGGCGGCATTTTGTGGCGCACTGTTGATGGTGGTACATCGTGGCAACTAGTTGATGGTTTGCCAAATGTGGATTTTTATGATGTTTTTACGTCAGATACTGAGGGGGTGCTTGTGGGGAATGGAGGGCGTATTGTTAAGTTTAATTTTTAAAATAAAAAAGAAGATGACTCCTTTATTAAAAAAAATGAATTTTAAAGACCATAAACAGGTCGTTTTGCTCAATTTGCCCGATGATTTGGGTGATTTAGCTGCTTCATTTGCTTTGTTAGCCAATGTGGAAACCGCTTCTGAAAAGGTCGAAAATGCTGATTTTATCATAGCTTTTGCTTTAAAACAAGTAGAAGTAGATGCTGCGGCTGATATTATTGCCCAAAATACGGAGGGGGATACCACGATTTGGATTGCCTATCCGAAAGGTACTTCGAAGCGGTATAAATGCGATTTTAACCGCGACAATGGTTGGACAAGGTTGGGTGAATTGGGTTTTGAACCTGTTCGTCAAGTGGCTATTGACGACGATTGGTCGGCATTGCGTTTTCGGCGTGTGGGATTTATCAAAACAATAACACGCTCGTTTGCGATGACGGAAGAAGGAAAGGCGCGGATAAAAAAGAGCTAAATTGAGGTCTGATATTTTAAAAAATACAGAGGGTGCTTAGAAAATAAGAATCTCAATGATATCATTAACTTTTAATACCAATTGGTTGTGTTGTTCAAATAGTCTTTATGTTTGTAGAAAATTTTATCCATTCAACAACAAACAATCAAAATTTAGAAATGACAGAACAAGATAAAATCTTTATGCGCGAAGCCATCGCCCAATCATTTGAAGGCATGAGAAAAGGGGAAGGCGGTCCTTTTGGCTGCGTCATTGTGAAAAACGGTGAAATAATAGGACGTGGTAACAACCGTGTTTTGATGAATAATGACCCAACTGCCCACGCCGAAGTGACGGCAATACGCGATGCTTGCCACAATATTCAACATTTTCAACTCGAGGGATGTGTCGTTTATACGTCTTGCGAACCTTGTCCCATGTGTCTCGGTGCGATTTATTGGGCGCGACCTGACCGTATTGTCTATGCCTGTACCCGCGAAGATGCCGCTGCCATAGATTTTGATGATGATTTTTTATACGGTGAATTTACAAAACCAATGTCGGAAAGGCATATTCCGATTGAGCCGCTTTTGCGCGAAGAAGGTTTGGCTGCCTTTGAAGAATGGCAAAGCAAACAGGATAAAACTTTGTATTAATGGTGAATGGTGAATAATTTAATGGTGAATTATTCACCATTAAATTATCATCTTACTTTCCTTCCTTTCCATGTGTATGTTTTTTTAAAATTGGCAAGTGAACCGACGACAATGATGTACAATATGTGAATATACTGAGGGGTCAAAAACGGACGCATCAAATCGGTGCGGTTGAAAAAGCGGGACATCATGTTGAGGAAAAAATAGTCAGCTATCGTTTTTATCGTAAATTGTAGAATAAAGATAGTAATGAATGATGTGTCGTAAAGTATTGATAAACAAAGACTTATCAATATATTCCAACAAAAAACAAAAACAGTCGCCAACTGAAAGACAGTAAAAAACTCTGTATAACTCGACGATTTTGATGCCCAACGCAGACGTTGACTTAGAAAATCGGCAACAGTAGCTTTGGCTTTTGTATAGACAGTAGCTTCTGGATTTTTTAAAAAACCAAGGGAATTAGGATAAAATCGGGCTATTTTTTGCATCAATAACATATCATCGCCACTTGCTACGTGGTCAATGCCTTTGAAACCACCGACTTCGTAGAACAGTTTTTTTTGATATGCTAAGTTTGCACCATTACACATATTTGTGAATTTACCCTCAACACCCGCCCCTGTTACGCCCATCATACCGATATAATCGAGGGATTGAAAACGTTCAAAATATGTTTTTTCTTCATGGAAATTGACGGGCGCAGCGATGAACCGTTTGCCTATTTTTTCATAATATTCAGCAATCAAGTTGAGCCAATTGGGTTGAGCAAGGCAATCTGCATCTGTTGTAACGATTAGTTCTCCTTTGGCTTCGCCAATAGCGGCTTCGATGGCACGTTTTTTAAAAGGTTGATTTTCAGCTAGTTTCACATAGTTTTTCAATTCGATGAGACGAATATTGTGATGTGTAGCTGCAAAATCGAGGACATACTGAGGTGTCTTATCGTCGGAATGATCGTCAATGACAATAATTTCAAAAAGTGTTTGTGGATAATTACCAGCGACAATTGCATTCAGGCAATCTTTGATGTTGTCCTGTTCGTTGCGTGCAGGTATGAGAACAGAAATAGCGGTTTGCGGCAGATACCCCTCAGTAGATTGGAAAAAAGAAAGTCTTTTCCAACATTTTGCATACAAAACAATGAAGGCAATATAAAAGCAGGTTAAGAGCAGTGAAGCTGCCCAATAGAGCGTATAAAACACAAAGGCGTTGTTGATTTTTTAGTTTTTAGAACTTCTAAACGCTAAAAATAATTATTTGAAAAGTTGGTCAAAATCGTCCCTAAGTGGGTCTTGTTTCGGAGGTAATTCGATGATAATCGGTTTTTCAGGTGCTTTTTCAGATGCTTCATCAGTATTTAAATCAGAGCTAATTTCTTCATAATCAGTGAATTGTGTATTGTGGTGTGTTTCATTCAATGTACCCATTTGTTGTTCCAAATCTTTTTGCATTTTTGTCACTTTCCTATAAAACATCGCTTTTGCAAATAACCAACCGATGACAAAAGGATAGCAAAAAACTGAAAACAGGACTTTAACAACGCCCAAAAGAATATCAGTCTTAAACGTTTCAAAAACGCCCACAACATAATCGGCAACAAGCCGATAATTAATCAGCAGCGTGGCAATGAGCAATACAGGTGCAACTAGGTACAGCAACTTAATAAAGCCGGAGACCATAAAAAACAATAAAATAAAAACGCCGATAATCATCAACAACGAAATTATCGAACCAAATGGATTGTTGGGTTTGCCACCAACTTGAAAAGAACCCTTAAAAGGCATTGACAATGTGTTTTTTATGAATGAAATAAATAACAAAACTATTAAAGAAGCTCATTTCTATTAGGCCTTATCCGAAGAAACAGTCCCATTTTTTCAGAATCAGTCCTACTTTATTCTACTTCTTACCCTGTAAATCAAATACTTATACATACGACAGGGAAAGAATGAGGCATTGAACATCTGTCACAAAAGTAATAATTTTTACGTTCAAAAGGAATGAAACTGGCAGTATTATTGCAACTATAAGCCAAATAGAATACAATCTCCATAATAAAAAGTAACAATTAAAATGAAAATTCAAGAAGCGAGAAGTTTATTAACAAAATTTTTTTACAATGCGAATCAGCTACATTTCCAAATTTTGATACAAACAGAAAGTGATTTAGTGTTACATGGTGAATATGATAATTATAAAGTATATAAAACAGCATTCGATCAAATTCATCAAAGTTTAAAAGTTGGTGTAAGGCTCAAAAGTTTAACCGAAAAAAAAATTAAATTAGAAACGCCTTTTGCAAATGTGGCATGATTTTAGAGAGATAATTATATAATTTTAAATATAAAATATTTAAAATAAATAAGATGTAGAACCAAATGCGGTTCTAATAAGGGAGACCGGAGCAGTTCATCGGGGGGTAGAGCTGCTCCACAAGTCTCCCGATTTTTTGACTTTTTTTTCTTCGATAACGAAGTAACATATTATAATTTAGGACTATAAACCTTTCGTGCATCTGTGCGAAAGGTTTTTTTGTATTTGCACTTTGGTTTTTTTTCGTTTTCTTTGAGACAAAATATAAAACGAAACAACCATGTCAATACTTCTACTCGTCGGCAGCATTGCCTTTTTACTACTTCTCATCACCGTTGTACGCCTCAACGCCTTTGTTGCTTTAACAATCACCGCTTTTTTAGTAGGTGTTTTAAAAGGTATGCCTTTTGAAAAAATCGTTGAATCTGTCCAAAAAGGAATTGGTTCGACCTTAGGCGGTCTTGTTTTAATCATTGGTTTTGGCGTTATGCTCGGCAGTCTGCTCGCAGAATCGGGGGCAGCGCAGCAAATTTCAAGCAGTCTCATCCGCATTTTTGGTGCGCAACGTGCAAAATGGGCTTTGGCTATCACCAGTTTTACGGTGGGTTTAGCCATGTTTTATAATGCGGGCTTTGTCATACTCATCCCACTTGTGTTTTCTGTAGCCGCTGCCACGGGTTTGCCGTTGGTCTATTTAGGACTTGCAATGGCATCTGGCTTGTCTGTGACGCATGGTTTTTTGCCACCCCATCCTGGCCCAACTGCCATAGCGATATTATTCAAGGCTGATTTGGGCAAAACATTGGTTTATGGCATTCCCATCGCTTTGATTGCCATCGTGGTATCGGGTATCATTTTCCCTGAATTTGCGAAAAAAATAGCCGCTAATCCGCCTAAGGGATTGGTCGAAATTAAAAATTTACCCGAAAATGAGTTGCCTTCCTTTATGCTCAGTTTGGGCATTGCTTTGTCGCCTGTTTTGCTCATGGCAGCAGGGACATTTGCCGAATTCTTTTTGCCAAAAGAGAGCATTGCTTTGCAAATACTAAAATTTGTAGGCGATGCCTCTACTTCCATGATTATCTCTTTTGGTTTAGCCGTTGTCTTTTTAGGCATTTTGAGAGGTCGAAAAATGGCTGACATTACAGAAAAAACGACTGCTTCTTTGACCGCTACAACGATGATTTTGTTGATAGTTGGTGCTGGTGGTGCATTCAAACAAGTGTTGCAAGACAGCGGCATTGGTGGCGATATATCATTGGTATTCAAAGATTTAGCTTTATCTCCTTTGTTTTTAGGCTGGTTAGTCGCAACGGTTATCCGTATAACAATTGGCTCGGCAACAGTGGCAGGATTGACGGCAGCTGGCATTGTTCAGCCGCTTCTAAGTGACCCCTCAGTAGCCGCAACGATTTCGCCAGAACTCATGGTTTTGAGCGTTGGTGCGGGTAGTTTAATGTGTAGTCATGTCAACGACACAGGTTTTTGGATGTTTAAAGAATATTTTGGTTTGAGTCTAAAAGACACATTCAAAACGTGGACAATTATGGAAACGATAGTAGGCATTGTCGGCTTAATAGGTGTGTTGATTTTAAATTGGATATTAGGATTTTGAAAAATATAGAATAACTTGTTTTTAGTTTGTAAATCATTTAAATCACTTCTTTAGCTTAAAATGTAGCCTGTAAATAGCAGTGAAAAGGACGTTTTTGACGAAAATAAAGCCATTTTCACAACGAAGTGATTTTTATGTTTAAAATTACGCACTTAAATTTCATCATAAATCAATACATAAATGAGACCACTCATACGACTTTTTATGGCTGTACTCCTGGCGGCAATCGTTTTGCCCCCCCTCAGTATGGCGCAGAAAACTTTTCCACAAAACGGTGTTTTCGACGAACGCGAAGGCTTGTTTGCCTTCACAAACGCAACGATTGTTAAATCGTGGAACGAAAAAATTGAAAACGCCACACTCCTTATCCGCGACGGACGCATTGAAGCGGTTGGCGCAAATATTACAATTCCCAAAGACGCGGTAGTAATTGATGTCAAAAAGAAATTCATTTATCCATCATTTATCGAAGCTTTTGGCAATTATGGTATGCCAGAAATGCCCGCCGCAACGGGGCAAGGTGGTCGTGGCGGACGCGGTGCTGAACAGTTTATTTCCAACAAAAAAGGGGCTTATTCCTGGAATGAAGCCTTCAAAACGGAGTTTAACGCACATGAGGCTTTTAATCCAAACGAAAAAGACGCAGAAATTCTTAGAGGCGTAGGTTTTGGCACAGTTGTCACAAATCAGCAAGATGGCATCAGTCGCGGCTCGGCGGCAGTGGTAACATTAGGTAATGAACGGGCGCACAGTGTTTTGATAAAACCGATTGCTGCCAATGTCTTGTCATTTTCAAAAGGCACTTCGACACAAATGTACCCGACTTCGCTCATGGGTTGCATTTCATTGATTCGTCAAACCTATTTGGACGGTCAGTGGTATGCTGCGGGTGGTTCAAAAGAAGAAAAAAACATCTCACTCGAAGCGTGGAACGCTTTGCAAAACGTGCCGCAAGTTTTTGACGTGGGTGATAAATTAGAAGCCCTTCGTGCCGCTAAAATTGGGACAGAATTTGGAAAAAGATTCATCATCAAAGGACGTGGCGACGATTATCAACGCCTAACTGAAATCAAGGCAATAAACAGCCCTTTGATTTTACCTTTAAATTTTCCCGATGCTTTTGATGTGGAAGACCCTGTTGATGCCTTGCAAGTGTCGTTGACAGACCTTAAACATTGGGAACTGGCTCCTACAAACCCTTCGAGAGTCGCTGCTGCGGGCATTGAATTTGGGTTTACAACAACAGGTTTGAAGAACAAAACCGATTTTTTGAAGCAAATGCAAAAGGCAATTGAAGCTGGACTTACTGAGGGGGATGCTTTGAAAGCATTGACGGCAACACCCGCAAAGTTGTTTGGCATGGAAGCCGATTTAGGCAGTTTAGACAAAGGTAAAATCGCCAATTTTTTCATTTCTGATAAAAATATCTTTACAAAAGACGCTAAAATCCTCAATAATTGGGTGCAAGGCAAGCCTTATGTTATCACAGATTTGGATAAAACAGAGCTAAAAGGCAGCTACCAATTAAGCATTGGCGACCAAAATTACAACCTTATATTAGGTGCAAAAGACGCAAATACCGTTTCAAAATCTGGTGATACGACCAAAGCAAAAGTTGAAATGGTAAACGTTAAAAACACAGTCAGTTTGATGTTTACGCCTCCGGGCGAAAAAGGTATGGTGAGGTTAACAGGCTTTATCGAAAACGGCAATATGTCTGGTCGTGGTCAGTTAATTGACGGTACTTGGGTGAGTTGGAAAGCTGAGGCAAAAGGCGCATCGGCTGGAAATACCGACGATGAGAAAAAAGCAGACCCCTCAGTATCCGCAGCAAATAAAGCCGTTGGCGACGTTATTTATCCATTTATTGCCTTCGGAAAAAAGGATTTGCCTAAAGCCGAACGGACAATATTTAAAAATGCAACAGTTTGGACAAATGAAGCTGAAGGCATTTTAGAAAATACAGACGTGCTGATTGAAGGTGGTAAAATCCTTCAAATGGGCAAAAACATTTCGGCTTCATCGGCTAAAACAGTTGATGCAACGGGCAAATTTTTGACGGCAGGTATCATTGATGAACATTCACATATTACAGTCGCGCGCGGTGTCAATGAAGCCGCTCAGTCGAGTACGGCAGAAGTAAGGATTGCAGACGTTATCAATTCTGATGACATCAATATTTATCGGCAACTCGCTGGTGGCGTCACTTCAAGCCATATTTTACATGGTTCTGCCAATGCGATTGGTGGTCAAACGCAGTTGATTAAGCTTCGTTTTGGTTACGAACCAGAGAAAATGAAGTTTGACAACTGGCCTGGCTTCATCAAATTTGCCCTTGGTGAAAACGTTAAACGGGCGAATGGCGATGCCGTTTCTACTCGTTTTCCACTGACACGTATGGGTGTCGAACAAGTTTTTGACGACCATTTTACAAGAGCCAAAGAATACCTCGCCGCCTTAAAATCAGGTAAATTGGTGCGTCGTGACCTTGAATTAGAGGCTTTGGGTGAAATTTTGGAAGGCAAACGCCACATCACTTGCCACAGCTACGTGCAATCTGAAATCAATATGCTTTTGAAAACGGCTGACAGACATGGTTTCAAAGTCAACACTTTTACACATATATTAGAAGGCTACAAAGTAGCGGACAAAATGGCGAAACACGGTGCCGCAGGTGCAGGTTTTGCTGATTGGTGGGATTACAAATACGAAGTATATGATGCGATTCCGCAAAATGCTAAACTCATGCAAGATGCAGGTGTTTTGTCAACCATCAATTCTGACGACGCAGAAATGGCTCGCCGACTCAATCAAGAAGCCGCAAAATCGGTCATGTATGCGGGTATGGACGAAGCAAGTGCTTGGAAACTGGTGACTTTGAACCCTGCCAAAACGCTGCATGTCGAAAATCGAGTCGGTTCAGTTAAAGTGGGTAAAGATGCGGATTTGGTTTTGTGGTCAACGAACCCCCTCAGTATTTACGCCAAAGCAGAGCAAACTTATGTGGACGGTGCTAAGTTTTTTGACCGTGAAGAAGACCTGAAAATGCAGGACGAAGTCCGCAAAGAACGCGCGCGGTTGATTCAAAAGGTACTCGCGGCAAAGAAAAGCGGCGCGCCTACACAAGCTGTTCAAAGACGTGGACAACGACTTTATGACTGTGAAGACGATGATGATGAAATGCGCTAAAGTAATGATGAATGATGAATGATAAATTATAAATAAAAAGAAATGAAAAAAGGAATCATATTATTTGCTTTAATTCAATTATTGAGTGTTGGTTCTAAAGCGCAATCGCTGCCGTTACCAGCTGAAAAGCAATCAGAAGCGATATTGGTTATGAACGCAAAGGCGCATCTCGGCAATGGTAAAGTCATTGAAAATGCCCTTGTTGCTTTTGAATTTGGCATATTCACAGTTATTGCAGACGCAACGACGGCACGTATTGACATGACTAAATATAAAAAAATCATCAATGCCGAAGGCAAACACGTCTATCCTGGCTTTATTTCGATGAATACGGATTTGGGTTTGGTTGAAATCAGTGCTGTCCGTCAAACCGTTGACCATACAGAAATTGGCGAAATGAACCCCTCCGTACGCAGCGTTGTAGCCTATAATACGGACTCACAAGTACCGCCGACTGTGCGTTCAAATGGCATTTTGCTGGCGCAAATAACGCCTAATGGTGGTATCATTTCAGGACAATCATCTGTTGTTGAACTCGATGGTTGGAACTGGGAAGATGCGGCTTATAAGTTTGATGAAGGTATTCACATGAGTTTTCCGTCCTTGTTTTCAGGTGGTTTTGATTTTATGTCTGGCACTTTTGCACAAAAGAAAAACGAAAACTTTACGAAGCAAATCACTGACCTCGAACAGTTTTTTAGCGAAGCCAAAGCCTATGCTGAAAAAGGCGTTGTATCGCCTAAAAACTTAAAATTTGAAGCGATGCGCGATCTTTTTTCTCAAAAAAAGACACTTTACATTCGGGCAAACATGGCGAAGGAAATTACTGAGGGGGTACTTTTTGGTAAAAAATATGGTTGTAAAACGGTCATTGTTGGCGGTAAAGATGCTTATTTGGTGACCGAGGTGTTGAAAAATAACAACGTTTCAGTCATTTTAGATGAAACGCATGCACTGCCTTCACGGACAGACGACGATATTGACCAACCTTTTAAAAGTCCTGCGATGCTGCAAAAAGCAGGTGTCACTTTTTGTTTGTCAGTCAATGGCAACTGGCAGCAGCGCAATTTGCCACTGATGGCAGGTCAAGCCGTAGCTTTTGGATTGGCTTATGAAGAAGCAGTGGCGGCATTGACTTCTATACCCGCAAAGATGTTGGGCATTGACAAAACCGTCGGTACGCTTGAAGATACGAAAGATGCTACCTTCATTATTACTGAGGGGGATGTTTTCGATATGCGTACATCAAAAGTGACTCATGCATTCATTCGTGGTAAAGAAATTGACTTGAATAACAAGCAAAAAGACCTTTATCGGCGGTTTAAAACGAAATATGAGCGAATGGGCGGTAAGTAAATCGTCTTTAGGTATTAATAAAAAATGCCCTTTTTTGAGCAAGTCTCAAAACAGGGCATTTTTTATTAATACCAATAATCTTTTTTACTTCACCCGCATAGTCATACCGGCACCAGTAACAAACGCCATCGCAAAAAGAATGACTGAAAGAATCATCCCGAACATAAATATATTATAACAATAAGTGAGATAACGATATTTTTGAGCCAAAACCTTACCCAAATAGTACAAATCACGGGTCATGGAGCTGTATTGAAAGTCCGAATCTTTTATCATTTCCATCATACCCCATTGAAAATCTTCCAATTTCATATTATAAAAATTGCCAAAAAACAACAAGTTTGAGCGTTTGTTGCGAATGTCGTCAAGCGTCACTTCGCCTGTTGTTACTTTTGGTCGCGTCGAGAGCGTTGCAAAAATGATAGAAGTTAGACAAACGGTCATGAGTACCACCGTTGGCAGAATCAGTTGAGGCGAATTATTGAGTTGTGGCACGAGCATCGAAAATATGATAGAAATCATAATGGTATTAATACTCAACATTAAATTTGCCTTATGATCGGCGAGCGCAGACAAATTGTTGTGTGTATTATACGTCGTTTTGTACATCGTTTGTACACCACGTCCAACGTTGATATGTTTAATCTCTTGTTTTCTTTGTTTTGTCAGCGATTTCGATTTCTCTTTTTCAAATATAAAAATCTCATCAACAATATTCGACATATCAGGATTCAACCGCATTTGTTGCTTGCGTAATTGAGCAATGTGCTTCATCTTGCGCTTTTGATACATACTTATGGCTATATCTGTGTGGTAGTTTTGTGTCAACATAAAAGCCAACTCAAAGTCAATCCATTCTTCTTCTGTCATTAATTTATTATGCGTAATAATAAGCTCCTGACGCAGCCTTGAAGTCCGCACCCAATAAGATTTTTCACCTAAATGGCTCAAATCAGCATCGCAAATTATTTGTTGAAGCAATCCAACAGGGCGTTGAGGTATCATTGTCGCTCTGATACACCCTTTTATGACATCAATAACTTGAGGTGGATAATTATAGTTTTCGAGAAATTTTTCAACATACTCCACCGAACGTTCTTCATGGTTTTCAGGTCCTTTATCATAGCCAGAGTCGTGAAACCAAGCGGCAATTTCCAAATTCTCCAAATCCTCCATCGGTAGCCCAAAAGCCAAACCTATTTGACGACAGTTGCGCACCACGTCCTGCGTATGGATTAGGTCGTGATAAACGTATTTTTTAGGCACGTTTTCCTTGAAAAATTCCGTGATGTATGCTTCGACGGTCGTAAGTATGTTGATATCAGTCACTTGTATTAAGTCAGAGTTTTAAGTTTTTGAACTTTTATTGTGCTCGGTTGTCCGTTCGGGTGCTATTGAAGGTTGAAATACCCCTCAGTATGAATATAAAAAACAGACAATTAATACGCCAAATTTACAAGAGGAAAGTGAGTTTTGGAAATTTTATTGTCAACAAAGAAATATTAAACAAAAAAAAACGTCCTAACTCAACTAAGAGTTAGGACGGTTGTTAAGTGTTTTTGGAGGTCAGTAGCGGATTCGAACCGCTGTAGCAGCTTTTGCAGAGCTGTGCCTAACCACTCGGCTAACTGACCTTTTATCAAATCGGGTGCAAATATAGAAGGATTTTCGGATTAAATACAAAATTTATTTCTTTAAATAAAAAACATTTGAAAACCCATTCAAGCAACTGATTGTGTATGTCTTAAACCGAAAAACTTAATTTTTGTTTCACAATGCTGGACATTTTTTAAAAACAATCGTGATTTATCCCCAAAACATAGTTCTTAACAATGTTCAACTCTACGGCGGTTTCAGCACCTTTAAAACCTGAAATTTGCTCATTTTTCAAGTTTTTTTCAGCAAAATCAGTTAACTCTTTAGATAAAGGCATATAAGTCCAGTGCCATTTTTCCTCATTGTAACCCGTCGGTCGCCCCTCAGTATAAGGTTGACAAAAGCCATAGGTCGCTGCATTTTTTTTCATCCAATCATAAATACGTTTGCCATTGCCTTTCTCAAAATAGGCATTTGATAAATTATCAAAGTCTATGTCTGTTCCCCAATGATGCCGACTCGAACCTGGCATAGAACTGAATTGTAATATCTTTCGAGCAATGGCTGAAGGGTCTGAATTTTTCTTTGATAAATCTGCCCATTTTCTTTCCCAGATACCTTTTTGATATTCAAAATTTCGGGTTGCAGAAATAATGGTCAATTTCAGACCTACTTTTTGGGCGGCAACATACATTTTTTTGAAGGCCTCATAAGTCTCTTTTCGTAACAAAAGGCTATCGCGCTCAGCGAATTTTTTGTCAACATAAACAAAGTCGGGATGAAATTTTGGTTCAAACTTACCAGTAATATATTCAATCGTGATAGGCGTTTTGACCGTTTCTTTAGCAACAACGATAGGGTTGGGCTTTAAAAATTGAAAGCTGAGAATGCTTAGTATAGTAATGCCTGCAATGATTAAGAATTTTCGCATAAAAAATGTTTTTTGTTTACAAACGACAAAAATCGAAAAAATGCGTCAATTCAGCACAAAAAAAGACTCGCAGTATTTGTGATACTACGAGCCTCTTAAAACGAATCTTACAATTTTTAACCAAAACTTACAATATTAGTATATCAATAACTATGCCAATAATTATTTATTTGAATTATTGTAGCTACGTAATTTACTGATTTGTAAATTTTTAAATAATTATTATTTATCAATTTTTATTAAAAACAATATCTTTTAAATAGTCTATAGTTTTAAATATGTCTGAACTCAATATTTTATCCCCCCTCAATATCGGCACTATTTTTCGATAATTTTCTAAAATTGTTTCAATAAACGGCGACGATTTTATAGGATGACGAAACGAAAGGGCTTGCATCGCCACCATAAACTCGATGGCAAGCAATCGCTCAACATTTTCGACAATACGGTGGCATTTTGTTGCTGCATTTGCCGCCATACTCACATGGTCTTCTTGCCCATTCGACGACACAATGCTGTCAACCGAAGCAGGCGTTGCCAGCTGCTTGTTTTGACTCGCTATCGAAGCCGCCGTATATTGTGCTATCATCATGCCCGATTCAATGCCGCCATTTTGAGTCAAATAAACAGGCAAACCGCGTTGTCCAGTCAACAACTGAAATGTACGACGTTCGGAGATACTGCCTATTTCAGACAATGCAATCGCCAAATAATCGAGTGCCAAAGCCAAAGGTTGTGCATGGAAATTGCCGCCAGAAAGAATTTCATCATCGTCAGGAAAAATCGTCGGGTTGTCGGTCACGCTGTTTATTTCAGTTTCAAAAACCTGTTCAATGTGCTTAATGGCATCGAGACTTGCGCCATGCACTTGCGGTATGCAACGAAAGGCATAAGGGTCTTGCACTGCGGTTTTGGTTTGCAAGGCAATTTCCGACCCCCTCAGTATATTTCTGATTTCAGCAGCTACTTTCACTGCACCCAAGTGAGGACGCACCCGCGTCAATCGTTCATCAAACGGTTCGAGTTTACAATCAAAAGCATCGAGGGAAATAGCGGCATTGAGATTGGCTTGTGACAAAAGGCGTTGCGTTTCCAATAAAATCCAAACACCATAGGCAGCTGAAAACTGCGTGCCATTGAGCAAAGCCAAACCCTCTTTTGCTTGCAAAGTCAGTGGTTCTAAGCCTTTTTCGGCTAAATACTGAGGGGTCTCTATTTTTTCATTTTTATAAAAAACACGACCTTCTCCAAGCAATGGCAGGCTCAAATGCGCCAAAGGTGCTAGATCACCCGACGCACCAAGCGAACCGAGTTGATAAATAATGGGCAAAGCATCATCGTTAAAAAACTGAATCAACCGCTCAATAGTCTCGACACGTACGCCGCTGTGTCCATAACTGAGGCTTTGGATTTTGAGCAAAAACATGATTTTAACAATCTCGGGCGGCACTTCATCGCCGACACCGCAGGCATGAGAACGGACGAGATTTTGCTGCAATTGTTCGATTTGGTCAGCCGTTATGCGGACGTTGCAGAGCGAACCAAAGCCCGTATTGATGCCGTAAAATGTTTCTCCTGTTTTTTTCAACTTTTGTTGCAAAAATTGATAGCACCCCTCAGTATCTTTACGGCTTTCGGCGCTGAGGGCGAGTTTTTGCTTGTTTTTTAAAATAAAATCAAGCCGTTCAAGGGTTAATACATCGTGGCTGATAAAATGTGTTGTTGACATTAGTCGTTAATAATTTGGTTTGAAGAATTTGGTTGAGCGAAAATTTATGTGCGAAATTCGATATTTACAGCCATTCTTTTTAATTATTGGTCATCAACCATCGTGTTATCCGTTAATTCAGATTTAATGTTGCGTTAAATCGCTGTTAAAAAAAAAGGCTTTTAAGACCTTTAAAGAATATAAAATATTGATTTACAGCTCTTTACACCTTATGTCTTTAAAAAAGACTTTGAAAACGACATGATACTGAGGGGGGGGGATTTGCGTCTTAATATCAGTATAGAGCTTAAAAACCTTATTTTTGTAGTAATTATTTAAACTCTTTTATAAAAAACGATTAAAACTTTCGGAATATGATGAAGAAAATTCTCCTTTCAGCAGCAACAATGATGTTCTTAACGTTGTCTTTGAATGCACAGAAAATAGCGATTATTGATGTCAATCAAGTATTAAATGCTTTGCCAGAATACAAGCAAGCACAAGACGAATTGGATAAAGTTGCTATGAAATGGCGCGGTGAAATTGCCCAACAACAAGACGTTATCAAGGGTATGTACAACAAATACCAAGCAGAACAAGTCCTGATGAACGAAGAAGCACGTAAAAAACGCGAAGACGAAATCATGGCAAAAGAAAAAGAAGCCCGTGAAGCGCAACGTGTCAAATTTGGTGCAGAAGGCGAATTGTTTAGAAAAAGACAAGAACTTGTGAAGCCCATTCAAGACAAAGTTTATGCAGCGATTGAAAAATATGCCAATGAAAAAGGTTATGATTTGATATTAGATAAAAGCAGTTCGGCGGGTTTGATTTTCGCCAATGCGACTTACGATAAGACACAATACATTATAGATATGGTTAAAAAGATGTAATTTTTAATGGTGAATGATGAATCACAAATACGAGAAATTTAGATTTTATTAGAAATTTGATAAGCGTTGCTTTAAATATTCACCATTCACCATTCACCATTCGCCATTATTAAATATCTTCGCCCACTTTTTTGAAAATTTTTTCAGACATACATTTTAAAAACGTTAATTAGAACATGAAAAACGCAGTAAAAGCGATAATCTTTATGCTCGTTGGTTTCGCAACAACAGCAAATGCACAGCAGAAAATTGGTTATTTAAACGCACAAGCTATCCTTGCCGATATGTCGGAGATGAAAGCCGCAGATTCGCAACTTGAAGCCTTCGCAAAGGCTTTGACGAACAAAGACTCATTGATGGTCATTGCTTTTCAAGCAAAAGCGCAAGCCTTAGGTGAAAAACAACAAAAAGGTGAAATTGCACCGATTGAATTGGAAAAGCAAAAGAAAGCTTTGGAAGAAGAGCAAGCTAAAATCCAGCAATATGAGCAGGACATGCAGCAACAAATGGCTGAAAAGCGTAAAACATTGTACCAACCGCTTCTTGACAAAGTGAATAAAGCCATCGGTGAAGTGGCAAAAGAGCAAGGCTATACTTATGTCGTTGACGTAACTTCAGGTTCTTTGCTTTATGCAGATGAGAAAAATGACTTACAAAATGCAGTACGTCAAAAACTCGGTTTGCCAGCTATCAGCGTTACGCCTATCGGTGGTAAATAAGCCGTAAAGGGCTTAGTCCTTAAAAATACAAGGCAGTAAACGGTTGTTCGTTTACTGCCTTTTTTTATGTTTTTTTGTCATTCTGAACGAAGTGAAAGAATCTAAATGCTTGGAAATGAATTATTTAGGTTCTTTCACTTCGTTCAGAATGACAAAAAAGCGTTATTAATTCGCAATACTCCGAATCAATTTACGTGGATTCAACTCCTTTAAATTAAGGCTGAAAGTGATGCGGTCTAAAAAGCTACCCCGCTTCGACATCAAGGCTTTAAAACTATTCGGGTCTTCATCCAAAGGTTTGCCACTGAAATAAACAGGCACATAAATGCTCACAGCATCGCCAAATAAATCCCATTGAATGCCGCCACTCATCAACGTATTTGTGGTAGAACGAAGGCTTGCAGGGCGTGTATCTTTGAAATAACCCAAATCAAAATAAGGTTTTACCTTGAAAAATTTAGGCAAATTGACAGGCAAATCAAGCGATAAATTGAGTGCAAAGACAAAACTGTTGCTAAAACCGACTTCCGTAGCGTTTCCTGCGGGCAAAGTGAATTTCATGCCCCCCTCAGTAGTTGGGTCAATTTGTTGACTCGCTACTGTCGTTTCCTCATTTCGTCCAACCCACAGACCGTCGTAGCGATAGTCGTTGCTGCCGCGGCTCGCCAAACCCAAGCTACCACGTGAGCGAGAGCCGTAAAAATTACCCGCATCAGTGCCTGAATTTTTCAAAAAACCGCCTACGAAAAGGCGTGAATAAAATCGTTTACCTTTTTGATAAACGAAGTCACGTTTCACATCAAGCGTTGTTTTCACATAACCATAATTATCATTGCCAGACGTATATTGTTGATTCTCAATGGCTATTTTAAATGATGTATTGCCCAAAGCATTTTTTAAAAAGCCAGAATAACTCAATTCAGTCATATTTGAATTATCATAAGTCTTACCTGTTTTCACACCCGCCGTATCAAATGTAAAGCCTTGTTGTTTAAGGAAAATATGCCTCAATTCCGCTTTATGGCTATATGGTGATGTCGGGTTTTTACCAAAATTAATCGTTACTGAGGGGGTATATCGTTGATAACTCAATGGCTCTTTAAACTTATCGTTGAAGTCAAAACTGAACTTTCTACCACCTAAACCAAGCGTGATTTCATTGTTTTTTGTAAAAAAATGATAATCCACATTTGCTAAACCGGTGAGCGTTTTTGACCGAAAACCATACATAGGTGCAACAGACCACTCGAATTTTTTCAAAGGTAAAAGACCATTATTGAGCCACAAACCTAACATCGCACCATCGTAGGCATTAGTACCAATCACAGGCGTTGAATAGAGATTTGTGCGTTTTGAATTGTCCAAACGAGGTATCAAACTCAAGCGAATAGGCTCAAAAGTTTTGAATGCACCAGACGTTTTGACATTATTATTCTGCCGATTCACATCGGGCAATTCATGTTTATTGTCAATCACTAGCATCTTAGCATCGTCCCGTTTTGGAATTAAAACTTCTGACGTTTGGCCTATCTTAATGCCTGAAAGCCGTACTGTATAAACCGCAGAGTCCACATTATTGATTGCTGAAACGGTAAAAGGTGCAGCCACTTTGCCCACATTTTTGACAGTTACTTGCCAAAAACTTTCTTTGGTTTCTGATAATTTTGTGATTTTATAATCCACTTGTTTTGTTGAACCCATTAAGCCATCAAAAAACCAAGAGACATCGCCAATATCTGCTGCTGCATCCGTCCACATTTTCTTAAAATCTTCGGGCTTCGGGTGTTTGAACTGCCACCGTTTGAAGTAGGATTGCATGATTTCGTCGAATTTTTGACGACCAACCTGTGTCTCTAAAATCTTCAAAGATTGCGCTGTTTTTTCATAAACCGCTAAACCATAATTCGTTGGAGTCAATTTATCGGAAGCCGTCATCGGTGCTTGGTCACGGTGCGTAAAGCTGAAAAATTGCTCAGCCAAAGCATTTAAATTATAATCTGAACCTTTGGTCAAAAACTTGGGCAAACCGACCCCCTCAGTATTTTCGCCATAAAATTCTTTGTCGTAACGATGGTCATAATAGGAGTTCAAACCCTCATCGAGCCACGGATTGTCCCGTTCATTTGATGCCAAAATACCTTGAAACCAGTTGTGGCCCACCTCATGTGTTATGATATTATCGAGCGTATGCGCATCAAAACTGCCTGACAAAACCGTAATCATCGGATACTCCATGCCACCGCCAAAACCTTCATCAGACATCACTGCAGATGCTTGTGGATGTGGATAATCGCCCACTGCTTCGCTATAAAACGGAACAGCACGATTGATATAATCTATTGATTTTGACCATGTTGCAGCGTATTTTGGTGAAAAATAAGAAAACGTTTCTACTTTGCGGCCTGAATTTTTAAGCGTAACATCAGACTTCAAAACCAAAAACCGCTTATCCGCAAACCAAGCAAAATCAATCACTTTATCTGCCTTATAACGAATCGTTTTCAATCTGTCAGAAGAAGCTGGAAACGAATCAAGCACCCCATTTTTCACTTTTAACTTTTCACTTATCACCCCCTCAGTATATTTTACTTTTTCATTCAAAAAAGCAACTTCTGAAGGTGTTTCTAACACACCTGTTGCGCCCACAACGTAATTTTCAGGCAACGTAATCGAGACATCAAACGAGCCAAATTCTTGATAAAATTCGCCTTGATCGAGATAAGGTTGTGGATGCCAACCCTTCGCATCATAGACCGCAGGACGCGGGTACCATTGCGTCATCAAGTATTGTTGCCCCGCATGACCACCGCGAGAAAACGGAAACGGTATTTTATATGTAAAAGGTGTTGTAATTTTGACACTTTTCCCTGATAAAATAGGCGTGTTAAGTTTTACCTTTGCGACGTCGGGATTAGACTTATCAACTTCTACCTCTACTTTTTTACCTTCAACTTCAAAATTAAGATTAGACAAATTGCCCATTTGGGACGGTTCAGCGAAGTAAAAACGAGTCGAACCGTTGCGTAAGGATTGTTTTGCAAAAGCCGAATTTTTTGATTTATAAGCATTGGGTTGCAACAAAACATAGACAAATTCAAGGGCTTGCGGCGCATTATTATGGTATGCCATCTCAATCGTACCCGTCAGCACATGTTTTTTATCATCAAGCGAAACAGCGATTTGATAATTCACTTCTTGTTGGAAATAAGCCGTTTGAGCCACGGTTTTCCCCAAAAACATTAAAAAGAAAAACAGAAAGGGCATAAGTGCCTTCATTGGATAATTATTTTTCATTAAACAAGTTATTAGTAATCAGAGAGTTATGAATAAATTAATGTGGCTACTGTGCTTAACAATGCTCGTTGCGTGCAGCAAAAGTATAACAAAACCAACGAAAGTAGAACTTCAAACGCCAGTAGAAGTTATTGTAACAACAAAACAAAAATTTCCAGAATCCTGGTTCGGTGAATGGACAGGAACGCTCGATATTTTTAACGCCAAAGGCATCACGCAATCTATCCCGATGACGTGTTTAATGTCCCAGACTGGAAAACCAGGCGTTTATAATTGGAACATCATCTACGGCGAAGACCGCGTCAAAGGCATGCGCCCGTACATGCTCCGAGCGATAGACCCATCAAAAGGACAATACCTCCTCGACGAAATGAATTCCATCAAAATGGAATCGTATCTGCTCGGGAACAAATTGTTTTGTTCCTACATTGTTGCGGGCAATTGGATAACGTCAACGTATGAAAAACAAGGCGATAAAATGCTATTTGAAATTATTTTTGGCAAAGAAAAATCGGTCAGCGAATCAGGCGGACAGAAAGTGGGAGAGGAAGATATTCCTGTGGTAAAGACATTTCCTGTGGTGATTAGTCAAAGAGCCGTGTTGACGAAGAAGAAATGATCCCCTCAGTAAAAACGTCTTGTTTTTATCAAAAAATGCTTAAATTTGTCAAAAAATAAATGACATGACAGCTATCGCAACTGCGCCGATTACGGCAGAAACGCTTAAATATCTGTTTGATGAATCAGATTTCATCACGATTCCTGCAACAGAATCGGAGTTTTGGCATCTCATTGAGTTGCCCCAATATCGCATTGAATTTCATAACAAACAAATTGTCGGCACTATGAGTTACGCAGCAACAAACCACGAAAGGGTCGTAAGAAATTGTGTATCAATGTTTGACACCCTACTTGAAGATGATAATTTTGAAGTTTTTGGTAGCAATCGCCCTATTTATGCTGCCGATTGTGGTAATATCTATGAACCCGATGTGCATATTATTGAAGGTTTTTTAGATGAATACAAGTATGCCAAAACAAAAACGGCTACTCAAAATCCAGCCGTTGTCATTGAAGTTTTCTCGACGTCTACAAAAAACTTTGATTTAGGTGAAAAATTAGATTGTTATAAGACTATTCCTTCTTTGAAACACATTATTTATGTGGAACAAAACAAGCCACACGTTCAAGTTTTCAACAGAACAAAACGGGTCAATGAATGGCAAAACGTGGATTATTTTGATTTGGAACAGAAAATTAAGGTGTTGGGTAAGTTTGTTTCTTTGAAAAATATTTATAAAAAAGTGGTTTTTGAGGGTTGAGACACCCCCCTCAGTATAAAAGTATAAAACAATGAAAATCAAGAAATTAGTCGTCAAAAACTATAAAGTCTTCGACCATTTAGAATTGGATTTTACGGATAAAAATGGGGACGTTTTAGATACCATCGTGCTGGCTGGCTTGAATGGTAGTGGGAAGACGACGGTTTTGGAGTTGTTGAGGGATTTGATTGATGGGAATACCCCTCAGTATTTAAGGATAGATAGTGAATTTAGATTGGAAATGTTTTTTGCAAAACGAAACTTCTTTGACTCAGTCACTCCAAAACTTGATCATAATGATGCACTTTATTTTTCCACTCACCGGAACTTTGAAGGTTATGATATTTTATGTTTTGAATATGCTGGGGATAAAAAATCTGTTAATATTTTTGAATATTTAGGTCATGTAATCGAGTTTTTACACGAAAATATGTGGGATTTTGCTATAAAAAAAGCAATTTACTTTCATACAAATGAGAAACAAATTGGAGATGATAAGGATATACGAAATATTATCAAAACTTCATTTGCAGTACATAGTCAGCTCATAAGACATAGTATTCTTTTTTCAATTCAACAAAATGTTTTCTCAAATCCAGACACCGCCCCTCGCCAAATATTCACCAAACAAGTTGATGACTTAAACAAAATCTTCAAAAACCTCAATATCAAATCAAACCTCATTCAAGTAAGTGAAAAAGACTTAATTTTTGAAAGCGTAAATGGGCATAAAATAGGTTTTGATGATTTATCAAGCGGTGAAAAAATGCTCTATTTCATGGGTTTTACGCTTAATCAATACAATCTAAAAGACGCATTGATTATGGTTGATGAACCCGAAGACTCATTACACCCAAAATGGCAACAACAAATCGTCCGTTTTTTCAACAATGTAGGCACGAACAATCAAGTGATTTTAGCGACTCATTCGCCTCAAATTATTGCATCGGTTCATCCCGAATCGCTTTTTGTTTTGGCTATCAATGACGAAACACACCGCGTTGAAGCCATAAATATGGCTGCCGAACACAAGCATAGCTATGGTGTTGACCCCAATCGTATTCTTTCTGAAATCATGGGCGCACCTATACGTGATTTTCAAGTGCAACAAAGAATCAATGCTTTGTCAGATATGATTAAGCAAGCTGAATTTAACCCCTCAGTAGTTGACCTGTCAAATGTTGAAAAGGAAGTGGATGCACTTGCAGAAGATTTTGGCAAACAAGATGCGACAATTATGCGTTTTCGCAATGAATTACGCCTTTTGAAACGTAAAACCGTCGTGGCGTAATGAGGTATATTGACAAAACAAACCAATGTGAAGACTTTGATGATTTTGTAACGACCTATCGCGGGCGTTTGCGCAATGATTGGGAAAAATTCAAAAAGGTCAAAGGCGGTAATGTTGTTCGCTTGACATTGCATCAACATACGTGGCGTTTGCAAAAAGGGCTTTGCGCTTATTGCGAGCAAGAAATTCCTGAAAAAACAAAGCCTGAAGAAGAGTTGAAATCTCACCTTGAACATATACGTTCCAAAACGGCTTTTCCTCATTTAACATATACTTTTGAAAATATTATTGTCTCCTGTGAAGGTTTTGACTTGACAAATATAACTGAAACAAAACGAGAATTTTGTGGTCATATTAAAGACGACAGACGCAGAGGAAATGAATATGATGATGTTCTTTTCCTAAATCCAATTGAAAAAACAGATATTGAAAGCTATTTTTACTACGATAGCGAAGGAAATATTGAACCACATCCAACAAAAACGGCTGATGAACAAAAACGGGCGGCTTATATGATTCGGATTTTAGGATTAGACCACTCTGTTTTAGTGGATATGAGGAAAAACCAATATGATTTGTGGCTTGAAAAAAAAATTGAATGGTCTGACGAACAATTGGCTGTTGAATTGAATGAAAACTTACCTTTACTACCTTCTTTTTTCAGTTTGTTGAAACAGAAAATCCTTTGAAATTCATTCGATATGACAACCACCGACTTTCAAGAAATAGCACCCACGCTGCCGATACAAGCGGGTATTTACAAATTTATAGACACAAAAGGCGTGATTTTGTATGTTGGGAAAGCTAAAAGTATTAAAAATCGCTTATCGAACTACTTTGGCGAGCGAAAAGATAGGCAAATCAAGACCAAAGCCCTTGTGCGTTTGGCGCACCACATCGAGTTTACGATTGTGGGCAGCGAGCAAGACGCGCTGTTGTTGGAGTGTGCGCTCATCAAAGAGCATCAGCCACGTTATAATGTGATGTTGAAAGATGGCAAGTCGTATCCTTATATTTGTATCAAAATGGAGCGTTTTCCAAGGGTTTTCGTCACACGTCGGGTCGTGCGCGATGGGTCTATGTATTTTGGTCCTTACACGTCGGGGTATCGGGTTCAGCAGTTGATGGACTTGATTAAACAGCTTTTTCAGTTGCGGACGTGTACTTTAAACCTGCAACAAGACCTGATTGACAAAGGAAAATTCAAAGTTTGCTTAGAATATCACATCAAAAACTGCGCTGCGCCTTGTGTCGGATTTGAAAAAGAAGAAACGTATAATGAAAAAGTGTCTCAAATCCGAAATATACTGAGGGGGCAGTTTGGCAATGTTCGACAACATTTGAAACGTGAAATGTCGGCTTTGGCGGAAGCCTTAGAATTTGAAAAAGCACAAAATTTGAAGGAAAAACTCTCTGCTTTTGAAGATTATCAAGGAAAATCAACGATTGTCAGCTCAACCATTTCAGATGTGGACGTTTTTTCAATTGCCACAGATGAAAAAATGGCTTATGTCAATTATCTTAAAGTGGTCAACGGTGCAATTATTCATACCTATACTTTGGAGTTGACCAAAAACATGGATGAAGACGAAGACTCGATGTTGGCATTTGCGATGCCTTATTTGCGGGATAAATTTTTGAGTGAAAACAAAGAAATTTTACTACCTTTTGAACTCAAATTTTCAGACCCATCAGTAACTGTCGTTGTTCCCAAAATTGGTGATAAACGTAAATTGGTTGAATTATCGGAACAAAACGCTCGTTTTGCTGTGTTACAACGTCAAAAACAAGAGATTTTGAAGGCGCAGAAACAAACCTCGGCGGAACGGATTTTAAAAACGTTGCAGTCTGATTTACAGATGGCGGACGTACCGTTTCACATCGAATGTTTTGACAACTCCAATTTAGGTGGCACAAACCCTGTGGCGGCGTGCGTGGTTTTCAAAAATGCCAAACCTTCGAAAAAGGATTATCGGCATTATAATATCAAAACGGTTGAAGGTCCGAATGACTTTGCTTCGATGGAAGAGGTGGTTTATCGGCGTTATAAAAGGTTGTTGAGTGAAGGCGATTCGCTGCCGCAACTCGTTATTATTGACGGTGGCAAAGGGCAGTTGTCGTCTGCAATGAAAAGTTTAAAAGCGTTAGGCGTTGAAAATCAAATGGTTGTGGTGGGTATTGCAAAACAATTGGAAGAAATATTTTTTCCTAATGACCCGATTCCTTTGTATATTGACAAAAAATCGGAGTCGCTTAAACTCATTCAGCAAGCCCGCAACGAGGCGCATCGTTTTGGCATAACATTCCACCGCAATCAACGGTCGAAGGATTTTATTCAAACTGAATTGACAGGTATTGAGGGCATCGGAGAGGTTACTGCTGAAAAACTGTTGACAACATTTGGCTCTGTGAAACGCATCAGAGAAGCGTCGGCGGAGGATTTGGAATTGTTGATTGGCAAAAAAGCAACGAAACAAGTTGTGAAACATTTGATTCGGTCGAAGGCGAAAGTGGATGAAAATGTGGATGTTGTACCCCCTCAGTAATTTCTGTCTTTTAAACGTTTTTTTGTCATTCTGAACGAAGTGAAAGAATCTGAATATTATTTTATATAGATTCTTTCACTTCGTTCAGAATGACAAAAAAAATAATATAAACACTTGATTATCAATGAAAAAACATTTATTTATTTTACTAATTTTACTTTCTTTTTTGAGCAATACAAAGGCTCAAGAAGGCATTTTTGCTATCGCACGTTACGACACAACGGGACCGACAAAGTTGCGTTACGACGATTCATTAACCGAATTTTCAGGCGGTTTTGATGCGTTTCGGAATGTGTTTTTGAAGGAATTTAAATTGCCAACGAAATCATTTCGAGTTGAAAAAGCACCCGATGGCATGGTCGGTTTTACGGTCAATTTGGTTGGGAAAATAGTAGATATTGAAATTATTGACTCTGTTACGCCTGAAATTGATGCCGAAGTCGTGCTGGTATTGAGTGAGATTTCGGAATTTCATCCACAACCCAAATCCTTGAAATTTGCTATTCAATACAACGTTTATCCCGATTGGTTTCGAGATTATGTTTTAGAAAAAGAACAAACAGAACGATACAGAATAGAAGCGGCACGGACAGACAGTTTGCTAAAAAGCAAGAAGGTTTCGGAGTTGGAAAAGTATGTGGATAACAGCAAAGTTTATGTTTCAGGCGATATTTGGGCAGGTTTTTCGACGTTGAATGACCCCCTCAGTAAATTTGTGAAACCTACAGGGGTTTTTGGTGCGGACTTGAATTTTCACAAAAGGAAATGGTTTTTGGGCGGTAGTTTACAGTTTCGCAACTCTCGTATCAAACAGGAATTTGGATATTTAGATGCTTTTTGGGCAAAAGATACTTCCGTGAGTCTTTTGAGCATGAGTTTGGTGGGTGGCTATAAATTGATTGAAGAAGAACGCTTGGCATTTACACCTTTTGTCGGCATTGGTTTTGGTGCTTTGTCATTGCCTTCACAAGAAGATTATATCTCACCTGATGGCTCAAGTATTGCCAGTTTTGCGCCAACCATTGGCTTTTTTGCCGATTATAAATATAAAGTAAAAGCAAAACGTATGATGTTTCAATCAAAACTAAATACATCAACGATTCGGTTGCGTTTGGCAGTTAGCCCGATGAATTTTAAGGAAGGACGACGAGGCAATGTCGTTGATTTGGGCATCGGTTTAGGGTTTTCACAGCAGCCATTGAAGATGGAATAGGAGATGATAATGGATAATTTTTACATTATCCATTATCATCTATCCACTATCATCTATAAAATATCGCTGTCGTCTTCTGGGAGTTTTTCTTGAAAAAGCCCTTTGTTTTGCAGACTGGCTTGGACAAAATAGCCGATAAGCAAGCCGATACCACCGCATATACAAACCAACCCGGCAACAATACCGCCTCTGTCCAAAAAGTCGAAAGAGCGTAGGACATTGCCGACAAACAAGCCGACACCAACGCCAATAACCGCACAAGCGATGCGTAAAAAACGCAAAGGGTCTCGTTCTCTCCGCCTTAATGATCTAAAATTATTCGATAAATCAGAAGGGTTCATACCGCGTTCAATCATGGACATACGCTCAATGTTATGATAGCGGCGTAAAAAAATTATCATTGTGAATAAGCCTATCGTTCCTATTATAGGAATGGAAAGGGCAAGAAGTGCTGGATCCATTATTATATTATTTTTTATTGTTATAAAATTTTGTTTTCTAAATGTTCAGTTCCGAACCGTTATTTGTGGATATGACACGGCATTGTTGAAAGAGGTTACAAGTAAGTTTTAAAAAAGAACCGAAATTAATTATAGACATTTGACCCCCTCAGTATTTTTGTGTTTTGATAGTATAAAAATAAAATTAGAGCTTATGTCTCCTGTCTCTTGGCTGAACCCTTTACTGCTTGACTTTCCCGACCCAGAAACGGTGGACTCTGATGGTGTTATTGCCATCGGCGGCGATATGACACCCGAAAGACTGCTTTCTGCTTATAAAAACGGCATTTTTCCTTGGTACAATATCGGTTATGAGCCTATTCTGTGGTGGTCGCCAGACCCTCGGATGGTGCTTTTTCCTGATGAGTTGAAGGTGTCAAAAAGTATGCGCCCGTTGTTTAATCAAAAGAAATTTAGGATAACGTACAATCAATATTTTGAAAAAATCATGCGTAACTGTATGAATACCAATAGAGAAGGTCAGGGTGGTTCTTGGATAAATGAAGAAATGATTGAGGCTTATACAGCCTTAAATCATTGGGGTTTTGCACATTCTGTCGAAGTTTGGGAAGGCGATGATTTGGTCGGAGGGTTGTATGGTGTTTCGTGGGGACGTGTGTTTTTTGGTGAAAGTATGTTTGCATATAGGTCAAACGCTTCTAAGTTTGGGTTTATTTCTTTTGTTCAAAAATTAAAAGCATTGGGCTTTCAACTCATTGATTGTCAACAAGAAACGGGGCATTTGACGAGTTTGGGCGGAAAAATTATACCGCGTTCTGATTTCTTGAAAATTATTAAAACCAATAAAGATGAAGAGCATTTGTTGAAAGATATGGATTTAAATTCTATAACTTTATAAAAAATGTATTGTTATTGCCCTGTTTTACTAAAAAAATACCCCCCTCAGTATTTTGCCATTTGAAAAGTAAAAACTACCTTTCGCAGGATTGACAAACATATTCATAACAAAACAAACATACTCCGAGAAGATGCTGGTCAAAACTTATGCAGGCGCCGTTCATGGCATCGAGTCCACGACAATCACCGTCGAAGTCAGTGCAGGTGGTTTGCCACCTCAAAATGAAGACAAAAAAATTCCAACCTTTTACTTTCTCGTTGGTTTGCCCGATAATGCGGTCAAAGAAGGTTGGCAGCGCATTGAAGCCGCGTTGATTAACTCAAAGTTTGGTATGCCACGTATGAAACTCGTGGTCAACCTTGCTCCTGCTGACTTGCGAAAAGAAGGTGCATCGTATGATTTGCCCATCGCTATCAGCGTTTATGCAGCTGCTAATGGTTTGGTTTTTAATGATTTAGAAAATTTTATCATTGTTGGCGAATTGTCACTCGATGGTTCAGTCCGTCCGATAAAGGGGGCTTTGCCGATGGCAATTCAAGCCCGACAGGAAAAGTTTAAAGGCATTATTTTGCCAAAAGCCAATGCCCGAGAAGCCGCTATTGTCAGTGGCATCGAAGTTTACGGCATCGAAAACCTACGAGAAGCCATTGAGTTTTTTGATGGTACAAGGCAATTAGAACGTGTCGTTGTGGACACCCGCGCTGAATTTGCAGCTCAAAACAGCATTTACGATGTTGATTTTTCAGACGTGCGCGGTCAAGAAAACATCAAACGTGCGCTCGAAATTGCTGCGGCAGGTGGTCATAATGCCATTCTCATTGGTCCGCCCGGTGCTGGTAAAACGATGTTGTCAAGGCGTTTGCCGACCATTTTACCGCCTTTAAACCTGCATGAAGCTTTAGAAACGACTAAAATTCATTCGGTTGCGGGCATTTTACCGCCCGAAGCGTCGCTTGTGGCAAAACGTCCGTTTCGGTCACCGCATCATACGATCAGCGATGTGGCTTTGGTCGGTGGCGGGTCAACGCCTATGCCAGGAGAGATTTCTTTGGCACACAATGGCGTTTTGTTCCTTGATGAATTGCCTGAATTTAAACGTACTGTCCTTGAAGTCATGCGGCAACCAATGGAAGAAAGGCGTGTAACGATTTCGAGAGCGAAATTGACTATTGACTACCCTGCGAGTTTTATGCTCATTGCGTCCATGAACCCATGTCCTTGCGGGTATTACAATCATCCTGAAAAGCCTTGTGTGTGTGGCTTTGGGGTTGTAAAACGCTACTTATCAAAGATTTCGGGCCCTTTGTTGGATCGTATTGACCTACACGTAGAAGTCGTGCCTGTCAAATTGGAGGAGTTGACGAATACGAATCACCAATCTGAAACGAGTGTCGAAATTGCGGCTCGTGTTGTGCGGGCACGAGACATACAAGACGCGCGGTTTAAGAACCACAAAGGTGTTTATAGCAATGCCCACATGCCCAGCCGCTTGGTGCGTGAGGTTTGCAGCCTTGATACTGAGGGGTTGGAATTATTGAAAACAGCGATGGCAAGACTGCAATTGTCTGCCCGTGCTTATGACCGTATTTTAAAAGTCGCTCGAACTGTGGCAGATTTGGCTGAAAGTGAAAATATTAAGTCCGAACATTTAGCGGAAGCGATACAATTTCGTAGCCTTGATAGGGCAAACTGGGCGGGATAAAGCGTAAATTCTTAGGCAGATTTCTATATTTGAGCTTTATGGGGCTTTACAAAGTATCGGATATTTTAAAAATATCCGATACTTATGAGCGCATAGTATTTCTAATAATCCTCGAATATAGAAACTTTTCGAAGAAGGGAAACTACCGAAGACGATCAGCTGAACGTACTAAAAGCTCGTCTTTACGAATATAACGAATAGCGAGAAAGCCGAAAATAATAGCTAATGCGCTGGAAATGAAGCCCATAATGGATGTTTTGAGTGGAACAACAGCACTAATGGTTTGAATTTGCCAAACAGCTAAACCGATTAAAACGACAGTAACAGCCATCATAACCCAAGCTAAGCGAATTTGATTGGGACGGTTTTTAAATGAAAAAAGAGTTAAAAGACTTAACGCAACTGCTAAAGCCGTCACACCCAACATAATTTTATCATCATAAATGTTCAAAAAGCCATCTAATGAAGCGGGTACTGAGGGGTTCGGTTCTGTAAAATCGGCAAACGAAACGGGGGTGACAAATAAGCTACCGAGCGAACTCGATGCTAAAAGCAAGAAAATACTTTGTATGCGCTGTATCATATTGAGAAATTAAATGTTTAACTGTTTTTAATGTGGGCAAAATTAGCTTTCCTATTGCCAATTTTCAAAATAACCTTGTCAAATACTGCAAATTATTCTAACATATTTATAAATGACGGTTTTTACAAAACAATATTTTACTTTTGTTACTTTACAGTATAGTAAGTTAAATGTTGATATTGACAGAGACCCTTTATCAAAAACGATTTTCAGCTCTCATGACGGATAAGCTATCGGATACAAACCCAAATAAGGAAGAAGAAGTAATTGATAATCAATTATCTAACATCATTCAAGATGTTCGTTCCCAAATAGAATCTGCTCGTTTATACGAACGGCAGAATGATTATGGTGCTGCGCTTACGTTGGCAACCGATGCGTGGCAAATACTTCGACAATATAAAAGTGGGCAAGAAACACTATCCTTAGAGGCTGATTTACTTCAATTTTTAGCTCAAATTCATCTGCATCGTCAAGATTTCACTCAATTAGAAGAGTACATTCGTCCTTTACTCGAATTGAGTCGTCAAATAGGTGACTCGGAACGGGAGGCATGGACCTTGCTCAATTTGGGCATTGTCCACAGCATCGGTTCTGATTACAAATCTGCAATCACGCTGTTTTTAGAATCTCTTGAAAAAAGTGAAAAATTAGGCTATCGGTCAAATGTCGCTAATTGTCTTATTAATATCGGCAACGTATATGCCAATTTATTCAATTATGCAGATGCCCTCGACCGCTACCAAATAGCCTTAAATGACTATAACGATGTCCTAAATGAAAATATCAGAATTGCGACAAACCTCAACATCGGTAACTTGCGTCATGCTGCCGAACACTATGAGGTTGCGCTTGGATATTTTGAGAAAGGATTGTTGGCAGCTACTGAAGACGGGAAAATTGAGATGATTATTCATGCTCATGCCTTACTTAGTCGGACATTTTTGGCATTGAAAAAATTAGACGAAGGCATCGAACATGCCCAAAAAGCGGCTGAACTCATGTCTGACCGCGTGAGCAATGTCGCAGGGCGACAAATTAACCTCCTAAACCTTGCTGAAATTGCTTTTTTACAAGGAGATACTGAGGGGGGCGCGAAAATGGCTATTCGAGGTATCGCCGCCGCCCGACGTGTGCTTGATGATGCTTCTGAGCTGCGTGGTTTTAGGCTTTTGGCAAAGATGTTTGAAAGTGTCAAAGATTTTCGACGTGCATATCGAGCGCAATTAATTTACTCGCGCCGACAAGCCGATTTTTTGAAAGTACAACGTTCCCTCCATGCGCTTGACCTTGAAATCAAGTATTCTTTAAGCGAAAAGCAACGTAAAATTGAGTCGTTGACAAAGGAAAACAGCTATCAAGCCTTGCTTTTGGAACAAAGCGGACAAATTGCTTTGCAAAACGACCAATTGAAACATGTCAATGAGGAACTCCGTCAATTTGCGTTTATCACGTCCCATGACCTCAAAGAACCTTTAAGAATGATAGGTTCTTTTACGCAAATAATTGAAAATCAATACGCTGAAAAATTAGGAAAAGAATCGGAGACGTATTTCAAATTCATAAAAGAAGGCGTGGGGCGCATGAGTGCCTTGTTAGATGCACTGCTGCAATATGCGACAATTGGCAAAAATTTGATAGATCCAGAACCTGTTGACATCGGCGAGATTGTCCGTATGGCACGGGCAAATCTTAGAATCAATATCGAAGAAACGTGTGCCAATATTCTTTGTCTCGAGATGCCCACCGTGTCTTCAGTGCCTTCTTTACTCATTCAGTTGTTTCAAAATTTGATTGGTAATGCTATCAAATTTCGCCGTCCGTCAGGTCGCCCGATCATACTTATCAGTGCAGAAGAACAGCCTGACCACTGGATATTTAGCATCGAAGACAATGGGATTGGCATAGAAAGTAATGATATTGAACGCATTTTTACGATTTTTCAACGCCTGCATAAACGCACGGAATATGAAGGAACGGGCATCGGTTTAGCCATTTGCGCCAAAATCGTCACGCAATTTGGCGGACGCATTTGGGTCGAATCCATTAAGGGTCAAGGCTCGACTTTTCGTTTTACCTTGCCAAAATAGGTTAATTTGTTACAAAGTTTGAGATGATTTATGTTTAAGCATGAATCGCTCACAAATTGAAGTATCAGAGTTGCCACAAGGCGTTTTCTCGTCTCACCTTCTACGAATCGAGGGCGGAATATACCGACAAAGTTTGTGAAGTTGCAACATCCCCTCAGTATATTATACCTTTGATTCGTAGAATCAACGGATTTGTATTAAAATATCGTCAAAAATACGCAAACTCAAAAAGTGACGTTTTTACATACAAACAAACTATTCAGAAACACAATCCAACCGCAATCAGCTTTATTCATTTTATATACTGTCCGTTCATGCTCTGGACGACACATTCTTAAATAAACAAGATGAATCATTCACGTTTACACAATTTCGGAATACGTCTCTGTATTCTTTTATTTTACTCTTCTTTTCTTTCGGCTCAAAATGTAGGTATTTTTAAAACCTATAATGTTCACGCGGCAACATCTGCCTTGGGGGAATTCAATAATGGGTCAAATTTCCTTATCAACAATTGTAATACAAGCAATCAAGCGAGTTACCTTTGGACAGATGCACAAGGCGTTTTGTTGAACACCGAAAACGATTTTGTAGGCAGTTGCGGACGTTATCGCTACGATTCTATCTATTATATCCTTACAAATTCGGTTGGTACAGAACCAAACCGCGATGTACTTTTGTCCAAAACGGATAGAAATAATACAATAATTTGGATAAAAACATACCCCCTCAGTATGGACAACTTTGGGCAGTTTGTTATTCCAACAAACGATAAAGGGTTTATGATAGCAGGTGCAACACAAGTTGCGAATGACACAACTTATAAGGTACAATTCATCAAAACCGACTCTTTGGGCAATATGCAGTGGCAAAAAGTGGTCAGTCAAGGCTTGATATATAGCCGCATCCTTCGTCCAAATGGCACGGGTTGTACTGACCTAATCAACAGTAAACAAATTCCAATTTCAAAAATATGGCAAACGACGGATGGCGGTTACTATATGGAGTATGCCACAAATATGCCTTCTGCGGATTGCAGTGCGGGTAAAGGTGATGGTGCAGTTGTGGTGCGTTTAGATGCACAAGGCAATTATTTATGGCATAAAGTGAGCGCATCAAATGCCTTAGAAAGTAAATATCACAACGTCTTTCCAGCCGAAAATGGTAATTTATTGGTTTTATTGACCCAAATCACTTATGATAATGACTGTTCAAAAAACAGTTATAAAGTAATGAAATTCAATAACTTAGGCGATACTTTGTGGGCTTTTGAACGTCGTCAAGATGCGTGTAACAATCCACAATATGGAGGTGCGATTATGATGCACAGGAACGGCGATGTCTATATTGAAACGCAAAACGGTACCATCGTCCGCAAACTAAGCGGCAGCACAGGCAGACAATTGGACAGCATACTTGTACCGAAACAAGAAGGTTTGACAAAGGCGACGAATATGATTCCAACGCTCGACGGTGGCTTTGCAATGGTGGGCGGCACAGGTGATGTGGTCTATTTTTACAGAAATAAATTTCCAACACTTATTGAAAAATACTGCCTCACCAAAAGTCTTGCGCCGTGGGAACTGTGGATTGCAAACGTGCGTTTGGACAGTCTCAACAACACAAGTGACAAGTTTAAAGACTATGCCACGCTCGGTTATTCCAATTTTACAAACCTCTCAACAACCGTCGAGACGGGTCATATTTACCCCCTCAGTATAACGCCTGGTTTGAGCTGGTCGGGCGTTCTGCCAACTGCTTTTTGTCGCGCATGGATTGACTTTAATGGCAACGGTGTTTTTGAAGAAAATGAAAAAGTTTTGGAAATCAAGAACCTTAACCCAGTGATTGTCAATGTTTTAGTCCCTACTACAGCCGTTACAGGTGACGTACTGATGCGTGTGAGCATGAAAAGCGGCAGCTATCCAACGCCTTGCGAAATCTTTGACAAAGGCGAAGTAGAAGACTATACGGTGACGATTATTAAAGGCAATGACCCTTGCGAAAACGATAATATTGCACCCATCATCACTTGCCCAACCAATATGACCGTAACGATACCGACAGGACAAAGCGCAACGACTGTTAAGCTGCCCATTCCTTCGGTGACAGATGCGTGTCCACATATTACACTACTTCCTTTATTGCCCAATCAAGAAAGCGTTTTGTCAGAAACAACCTTTCCGTTAGGCGCAACAATGGTAACATGGTTGGCTTATGATTTATCACGCAATGAGTCGAGTTGTACATTAAAGGTGACAGTTGTGAATCAATAGCTTATCTAATGAACGTGGGACGGCTTAGTATTTTGAAATATTTTGAAAAGTAAAATAAAAAACAAACGATTATTTCAAAAAAAATAAGAACTTTTCAAAACATCATACGTTTTGAAACCTAATATGTATCTTTGCACCGCTTTTTGGAAACAAATTTTTAATTCATTGATAATAAAATTTTTATAATGCAAGCAACTCAAAAAAAACTCCCTTATAAGGTTAAAGACATCAACCTTGCCGCTTGGGGTCGTAAAGAAATACAACTCGCAGAAGCAGAAATGCCAGGCTTAATGTCTTTGCGCGAAGAATTTGGTGCCTCGAAGCCGCTCGCAGGCGCACGTATCGCGGGCTGCCTTCACATGACAATTCAAACAGCTGTTCTCATCGAAACGCTTGTTGAATTAGGCGCAGAAGTGTCTTGGTCATCATGTAATATCTTTTCAACGCAAGACCACGCTGCTGCGGCTATTGCTGCTACAGGTACGCCTGTTTTCGCTTGGAAAGGCTTGAATGAAGAAGAATTTGACTGGTGTATCGAGCAAACCTTATTTGCTTTTGAAGACGACAAACCACTCAACATGATTCTTGACGACGGTGGTGACTTGACAAATATGGTACTTGACCGTTTCCCTGAACTCGTTCACAACATCAGGGGTATCTCTGAAGAAACGACTACGGGCGTTCACCGTTTATATGAGCGCGTGGCTAAAGGCACTTTGCCGCTGCCTGCAATCAATATCAACGACTCGGTAACAAAATCGAAATTCGACAACAAATATGGTTGTAAAGAATCATTGGTTGACGCTATTCGTCGCGCTACTGACGTGATGATGGCTGGTAAAGTTGCTGTTGTTGCTGGTTATGGTGACGTAGGTAAAGGTTCTGCTGCTTCATTGAAAGGTGCAGGTTGCCGCGTAATTGTAACAGAAATTGACCCAATTTGTGCTTTACAAGCAGCTATGGACGGTTTTGAAGTGATTAAAATGGAAAATGCTATTCCACGCGCACAAATCATTGTGACGGCTACGGGTAACAAAGACATCGTTTCTGAAAAACATTTCCGTTTGATGAAAGACAAAACCATAGTTTGTAATATCGGTCACTTCGATAACGAAATTGACATGCAATGGTTGAACAAAACTTATGGTTCAACAAAAGTTGAAATCAAACCCCAAGTTGATTTGTACAATATTGATGGCAACGACATCATCCTTTTGGCTGAAGGTCGCCTTGTCAACCTCGGTTGTGCAACAGGACACCCTTCTTTCGTTATGTCAAATTCGTTTACGAATCAAGTATTGGCACAACTCGAATTGTGGCAAAACGAAGACAAATATGAAAACAAGGTTTATATGTTACCTAAACACCTTGACGAAAAAGTCGCTCGTTTGCACTTAGCAAAAATCGGCGTTGAATTGGAAGAATTGCGTCAAGACCAAGCCGATTATATCGGTGTTGCGGTTGAAGGGCCTTTCAAACCTGAATACTATCGTTACTAAGAACACCTCTCAGTTTCATCGGGATGTTTCATAGATAACTAAGCATATAAGAAGCCGTTTCGAGTCATCGAAGCGGCTTTTTTGATGCTTAAACTGTATGATTTGAAACTAAAATAACGATATTTAGTTAATTTATCTAAGGAATAGATAGAAACTCCCTATTTTTGCGCCGCAATTGAATCATGCCTTATCTAAAACTAAAATTAACAAAATGTGTTTGGATACTGAGGGGGTGATAAAATGTGTTTTTCAAATAAAAATATAGAATAGATTATGGCAATAATGATAACGGACGATTGTATCAACTGTGGTGCATGTGAACCAGAATGTCCGAACAATGCAATATATGAAGGCGGTGTAGAATGGAAAATCAGCGATGGCGCAGACGTTCATGGCGATTATGCGCTCAAAGATGGGCGAGTCGTTGATGCGGCGGCAGTCCAAATGCCTGTTTCCGATGATTTTTATTACATCGTTCCCGATAAATGTACCGAGTGCATGGGCTTCCACGAAGAGCCGCAATGTGCTGCCGTTTGTCCGGTGGATTGTTGTGTCCCTGACCCCGATCATGTTGAAAATGAAGCGATTCTTTTAGAACGGAAGGCGCGTCTGCATCTCTAATCTCGCATAAAGTATAGTAAACTGAAAAAAAATAGGTTTTTGATTTTTTGCGAAAAATCAAAAACCTATTTTTTTTCGTTGACTATACTTTGTTATTTCAACTTAAACTGTCCCAACCAATACAAACGCCTTGGATTTGCCATAACAGAGGCATCAAAACGCTTGTTTAAAGCCAAACGCTCTTTGGCACTGAATAGGAACACAGCAGGTTGCTCGTCATAAACAAGGGCTTGGAATTTTTTATACAATTCATTCCGCTTCGCATCATCGAGTTCAGTACCAATTTGAGCAATGAGCGCATCGGCGGCTTTATTTTCAAATTGAAAACGATTGCCACCGTCAGGGGTGTTCGACGAAGTTGCCCACATCTCTTTTGGGTCGTCCATCGAAGCCGAAAAACCTGCGTTGTTGATAAACAAATCGAAATCTCGTTTTTTCAAAGCAGCTAAAAAAGCGGCTGCTTCTAATGGTTCTAATTCGATTTTCACACCTGCTTGTGCTGCACTTTCCTGCATCATCAAACCAATGTTTTTTGCAATCCCATTGTTTGCGGCGAAAGCCAAACGGAGTGTCAACTCTGTCGTTTTGCCACCGATTGACTTGTCTAAGGTGCTGTCGCCATTGCTGTTTTTCCAGCCTGCTGCTGCTAAAAGGGTTTTAGCTTCGCCAATATTTAAGTCAATAGGCTTCAAATCCTTGTTATAATAGCCGCGTTGTGGCACAAATGGACCGACACAAGGCTCTGCCAAACCACGCATTAATTTTGAGATAATGGTTGGAACATCAATCAAATGCGCAAGGGCACGACGTGTGCGTTTATCGTCTAATTTAGGACTTTTGCAATTAAAACCTAAATGTGCCAATGCCAAAGAAGGGGCTGTTGTAAAATTATAAATCGTCTTAAACGTATCATTTTTCGACATTTCCAAGAAGTCCTTAGGCGTTAATTTGACCATTGCATCAAATTGACCATCTCGTAACAACGACATAGCCGCCGCTTCGTCTTTCACAGGACGGAAGTGCAACTCTTCGGGCAATGCCATGAAAAAAGGACTTTGCGCCGCTAATTTATCGCCCCACCAATTCGCTTTTTTCTTTAAAACAATGCGTTCACCTGCCTTCCATTCTTCAAATGAGTAAGCTCCACAACCCACAATGCCTCCTTTTTCTCTTGAAAATTTAGGCGATTGGAAGTTATTGGCAAATTGCGTCAATGCTGCACCGATTTTAGCGGTATCAGGTTTAACCAAATCCGTAACGGAAAGTGCTTTAAGCACCCCCTCTGTATCATAGGCATATTCGGGCAAAATTGGCATCGTTCCGCTTTGGGTTTCTGCCAAAAAGTATTTTTTATCAGAGAGAATGGTGAATTTCTTAGGATTTGCAGCATCAACAACGATGTTTTTGATGAAATCTAAACCGCTTCTTAAATTGCTTGCGCCCGACTTAGGATTCAAAATGGCTTTGACTGTAAAAACAAAATCGGCAGCTGTGACGGGTGTGCCATTGTCCCAAGTTGCTTCATCCCGAATTTCGTAAGTGTAAGATGTACCGCCTTTCAAAGCACCTGTATCAATCGTTGCCACAACGGGACGGCTTTTAGCCAGAATAGGTGTCAATTCAAGCGTTTGTGGGTCAAAATCAAGCAGGGACGGGAACATATAGCTCATCACTTGCATCGCATTTGACTCTTCGGTTGTCAAAGGATTGAGCCGTTCAGGTTCATTGGATAAGCGAACGTATGCTTTGTTGCCTGTCAAAACAGCCGTTTTGTTGTCGGATTTACAAAAATAGAAAGTAGAAGTTACACAAACGAGTAACAAGGTGGCAAGGAGCATTTTCTTCATGTGTAGGCGGGATGTTGTATGTTGGTGAAAAATTATGATTTTTGCTTCCCAAAGATAGTATTTTTTGTCATTCTGAACGAAGTTCAAGCATCTAAATTAAAAATCATACAATAATTTTTAATTCCCGTTCTTTCACTTCGGTACTAAAGCATCCTTAACGTCGGCAGGGTTTCAAACCCTGCCGACGTTAATGCATTGTACATTCCGTTTTAGGCAACATCTTTTAGGTGTTGGTTTTCCTCAGAATGACAAAAAGTGCTTATGTAATTGCACCATTTTTACAACGCCAAATACGTTCCCACTTTCGAACTAACCCCCTCAGTACCACATATCACAACCGATTGCACACCCGATTTCATGGCATTAAAAGCATTATCGAGCTTCGGAATCATGCCATCAGAGATAGAACCGTCTGCTTTTCCTGCTTGAAAATTGTCGTAAGAAATCAAGGAAATCACCGAATCATCGTCCGTTGGGTTAGACAAAACGCCTTTTTTTTCAAACACAAATTTTAGCGTGACATCAAACTGCGCCGACATCGCAACGGCTAATGTTGAAGCAATGGTATCGGCATTGGTATTCAGTAATTGTCCTTTTTTGTCATGCGTAATGGGTGCAAAAACAAGGGCTTCCGCAAATTTCAAGAGATGAGCGACCCCCTCAGTATTGACGGCATCAATATCTCCGACAAAGCCAAAATCCACATTGCCTTTGGTTCTTTTATGTGCTTGAATCGCATTGACATCTGCGCCTGTTAAACCCAAAGCATTGCAACCACGTGACTGTAATTGTGCAACGACATTTTTATTAATGAGACCTGCATAAACCATCGTGACAACCTCCAAAGTTGCTTCATCCGTCAAGCGACGACCTTCCACTTTTTGTGGAACAATATCAAGTTTTTTCAACAAGCCGTCGGCTACTTTTCCGCCGCCATGCACGAGTATTTTTCGAGATGCGATTTTAGAGAAATCGTCTAAAACGTGGCTTAATACTGAGGGGTTGTCAATGACGTTGCCGCCTACTTTGATGATAATTAGTTGATTTTCAGACATTTAATTATTTTTTTATCAATTAAAGCAACTCATAGAACTCTACACCACCAATACTTCCATCCTTAAGAATATCTAAAATAATTGTTCCTTCATCTTCAAGAACAATAGATTCCTTAAATTGCCATTTAGAGTAAGGTTGATTTGGGTTAGTCGCATCTACAAAATGTGTATAAGCCTTTTTTTTCCATTTCTTGATTTCAACCTTTTCTAAGGCTGTAATCACATCAATTCTATTGGGTGCTTGTGTTTTTACTAACTGAATTAATGTCTCAATATGAAATTCTTGGCTAACTTTCGGTTTCATCATTTTGAATTTCTTTAATCTTAACAAAACTCAAACGCCGCAACAATTCGAGCAAAAATGTGGCTTCGTGGTCTGGAACTTCAAGTGTTATTTTCATTTTTTATTAAATTTCAAGCAAATTTAATAAAAAATTATTTTTTCTCTAACAACGTTTTCAAAACCGCCATTGCTGCAAAAGTCCGATTCTTAGCTTCTTCAATAACGATAGAATTATGTGAATCTAAGACTTCATCCATCACTACTTGATTGCGACGAACAGGGAGACAGTGCATGAATTTGGCGTTGTTTGTCTGCGCCATTTTCCTTGCTGAAATTGTCCAATTCGGGTCCATCGAAAGTATTTTGCCGTAGTCGCGGTAGCTTGACCAGTTTTTGGCATAGATGAAATCTGCGCCTTCAAACGCCTTGTTTTGGTCGTATTCAATCGTACACCCCTCAGTAAATTGCTCTGCCAACTCATAACCTTCGGGATGCGTTATCACAAAATCATAATCCGTAATTTTCATCCATTCCACAAAGGAATTGGGGACAGCTTGTGGCAAAGCCTTCGGGTGAGGTGCCCACGTGAGGACAACTTTTGGACGTTGGGTGGTCTTATATTGCTCAATTGTTAACCAATCCGTCAAAGATTGTAAAGGGTGAACGGTCGAACCTTCAAGACTGATAATCGGTACACGAGCGTGTTGCTTGAATTTTGATAGGATAAAATCCGAATAATCGCGCTCACGGTCAATCAAAGAGGGGAACGAGCGCACGCCGAGTATGTCGCAATATTGACTCATCACCGCCGCACCTTCGCGTATGTGTTCGGCTTTGTCGCCATTCATCACCACGCCATCTTCAAATTCCATGTTCCAAGAGTCGCCGACATTCATAGAAATGACGTTCATCCCTAAGTTATAAGCCGCCAATTCGGTACTCATACGGGTACGCAACGAGGCGTTGTAGAACAACATGCCGAGCGTCTTGCCTTTGCCTAAATCATTGAATTTCAATGGGTTTTCCTTACATTCTTTTGCCAAGCGGAGTAAACCCAAAGGGTCATCGACGTCGTGAACAGAAGTGAAATGCTGCATACTTTGACTGAATAAAAATGTGATTGAAAAAATAAAACGACCGATGCCGTTTCTGTAAACCGCATCGGTCGTTTTGAGAACTTGGGTCAAAATTACAGTTTTATCAGTTTTTCAACAACAGTTTGCCCTTCTGTTTTTAATTTGATGAAATAAATACCTTTTGGCAAATCTGAAATATCCACAGCATTTTTAATATTTAAAATACTACGCATCAATCTTCCAGTCGCATCTATTAATTCCACCTGCTCAATTTCAGTAGCGTTGGTTTCAATAACAAAATGATTACTAATTGGATTAGGATAAATTTTAATCGCTTTTCTGTCGCTTAATTTGACGCTGATGATTGGCGAGTACATGGTTTTACCATCAAAATCTACTTGTTTCAAGCGATATAAATAAATTCCTAATGGTGGTGCTTGATGAATAAACGTATATTTTTGAACCGTTTGGGCATTACCTGCTGCTTTTTGTTCGCCAATTTTTATGAATTTACCCCCCTCAGTATTTACCCCATTTTGAAGCGGTTTCGCTTCAATTTCAAAATATTTGCTATCTCGCTCGCTGGCAGTTTGCCAAGTCAATTCTATGTTTTTGTTTTTTTCAATAGCTTGAAAACCAATGAGTTCTACAGGAATGGTGGTTGTGTAAGTGACTGATAACGCTGGGCGATTTGATGCTGTACTACTCTCTCGGGCATCAATTCTGCGGGAAGTTTTATTCTGCGATTCGTCGCCCAACAATGCCCAACCAAAATTGCCACTTGGTGCGTTGAGCCAAGTTTGTACATCATTGACCATACTTGGTGTGCTGTTAAAAGTGTAAAGACCTGTTCCTGCTACGGATACTGTGCCACTCGGGGTTGCTTGAAAGTCACCACCTGCATTAGACCACATTGTCGTACTGAAAAACTGGTGTGTCCAAGTAGCATCGTTGGGTGCCGCTGGTCCGCCTGTGCTTTCAGAACCACCTGCATCGGAGGCATCTTCGCCCCAATCGGCAGTTAGTTTGTGAATTTTTAAAGTGTTCCCAGCGACACCTAAAGGTACTTTGTTCACATTCACACTCAAAGAAACGGCGGTAATCGTTGCGCCGGCTGGCACGCTACCTGCGATATTGAATTTCAACAAGACTCGATGCGTCACACCGCCACCTGTATTGCCGGTGAACAGATAAATACCCTGTCCATTGCTGACTGCACCACTTGAAGAATAGATTGAATTATCTTTTTGTGGTGTGAGTATAATGGTTGTTTGAGCGTTTAAAGATGTTCCGATTAGAAAAAGGTAAGTGAATAAAGAGATTTTCATAGGTCGAATTGTTTAAAGAAATGATTTGATAAAAATCACCTATTCATTGATTTTCAATTATTTACAATCAATAATGATTCATTTTATTTCATTCAATTCTGGTTGATGAAAAATTAATTTTAAAACTAATTTAACCTACGACTTTTTATAGAGTGGGGTTTGTTCAAAATCGATAAAATGTTTTTTTTTGAAATTATGTCTTGTTAGAAAACATTTAAGTACATTCTTTCCATAGCCGATAAAATTCAAAACATATCCCATTTCTTAACCGAACTTACATACGTTCTTGCAAAATGTTTCTGTCTCGTTTGTTATGTAAAACAGCCGCTACATACACCACATTTTGTAGGTCATTGTAATCGTAATAAATGGTGTAAGGAAATTTCTTGAGTTGAGTGCCGCGGAAATTTTCAGCACGAAAAGGAGATGCTTCAGGGTGATTGGATATAAAAGTTAGTCGTTCATTGATTTCTTTTGAAAAACGGTTTTCAAGACCGCTACTTTGGGATTCGTACCAATCAAGGGCATTTTGTAAATCATCTAAAGCGGCTTTAAAAATGTGAAGGGTGGCACTCATAAGTTGTCATTTGTTTTTTTTCGATTTTCTAATACCTGTTGGGCTTCCGTCCAAGTAAAAAACTGTGCATCAGATGCAGCCATATTGGTACGACGTTCTTTCAAGATAGCAGCATGTTCTTCAAGTACATCATCTGCCACTTGACTTTGATTTATATCGTCGAGAATACGGACATTAAGCCGTTTTAAAACTTCTAAAATGAAGGCTAATTCCGTTTTATTATTTGGTAATTCAATCCTTGCAGTCATTTTTATTTAATTTTTGACAAAAATAGAGTCTAATTATGAATTAAACAACTATAAAATATTCATATCGCTACTTTCTCTTTGTGTTATTTTTTCAATAGCTTTCAAAATCACCCCACAAGCCCAAGCTATTTCAGCTTCTGAAATAATCAAAGGTGGCGCAATACGGAGACTTCGGTTGTTGAACAAAAACCAATCGGTCAGTAAACTGTTTCGCAAGCACTCGTGAATGACTTTTATCAAAATATCAAAACTTTCTAACTCGACAGCCAACCACAAACCTGCGCTGCGGACTTCTTTGATTTTGGGATGCACCAAAAGGCGTTTGAACAAAGCCTCTTTTGCTTTAACTTGGGACATCAAATCGGTTGATAACAGCGTTTCCAAAGTCGCTAATGCGGCGGCGCAGCTCACAGGATGCCCCCCAAAAGTCGTAATATGCCCCAAAACAGGCTCATTTGTAAAGGTTTGCATCAAAGCACGGTCAGCGATGAAAGCACCGATTGGCATACCACCGCCTAAGCCTTTTGCCAATAACAAAACATCGGGCGTGATGCCGTATTGTTCAAAAGCCCAAAGCGTGCCTGTGCGACCCATACCTGCTTGTATTTCGTCGAGAATCAAAAGCGTACCCAGTTCTTTGCATCTTTTTTTCAAAGCGAAAAGATACCCCCCCTCAGTATTTTCGGACTTTTTAATGGGTGAATAAATACCACTTTCAGCTTGTACTGTTTCGACAATAACAGCAGCCGTTCTATGTGTTATTTTTTCTAAATCAATAAAATTATTAAACGTAAGCCATTGGATATCAGGTAATAACGGACGGTAGGCTTGTGTGAAATACTCATCAGAATTGAGGGACATCGCGCCTTGTGTTGAGCCATGATAAGCGTTTTTCATGGCGATGATTTCAGAACGACCTGTGGCACGTTTCGCTAATTTCATGGCACCTTCGGTGGCTTCTGTGCCTGAATTGGTAAAATAAACAGAATTTAACGTAGGCGGTAGGTTGTCAGCCAAAAGTGTTGCTAACTGCACTTGGGGTGCAAGGACAAATTCGCCATAGACAAGTGTGTGCCAATATTTGTTCAGTTGCGCCTCAACAGCCCGTTGTACTGAGGGGGGGCGATGACCGAGTACACTGACCGAAATACCTGCAATTAAGTCCATAACTTGTTGGTTATCAACTGTTTTGATGAACATGCCTTCGGCTGATTCTATTTCGAGCGCAAGTGGTGCATCTGATGTTTGGGCAACATGGCGTAGGAAAAGTTGTCGTTGAGTCAACACGATTTTGAATTTTTAGGAATGAAAAAAAAGCAAATATACTGAGGGGGGCTTAGAGTCCTTAAACAATGGTGTAGTTTTTGACCTTATAATAAGGTAAAAACAAAAATAAGTTACTTAGTTATGTCAAAACGACACTAAAAATTAAATTTAGATAAGAAATATCAGAGAAACACTTAATTTTGAACTGAAAATGAATAAAAACACCGTCATATTACTATTATTAATGCTCTCATTCATGGCTTGTGAGTCTGATACGGCACGTATCGCAGGCTACGAAGTGCATGGTATTGACCTCTCGCATTACCAATCAAATGTTAGGTGGGATCTTTTGGCTGCACAAGGTATATCATTTGCTTTTGTCAAAGCCACGGAAGGGCGGCAACATACCGACTCGCTTTTTTGTCGGAATTGGGAACAAATGCAGCTTTATCGTATCAAACGAGGGGCTTATCACTTTTTTAGACCTTCGATTGATGGTGAAATTCAAGCGCGTAATTTCATTCAGTCCGTTGATATGAGTTATGGCGATTTGCCGCCCGTTTTGGATATTGAAACGGATGATGATTTGCCGCGTGCGGAGGTGATTCGACAGCTCAAAACATGGCTTTATTGGGTCGAATTGGAGTACAGTATTAAGCCAATTATCTATACGAGTTATAAATTTTACAACAAATTCATTGTGGGAGAGTTTGATAAGTATCCGATTTGGATTGCTAAATACGGTGGCGACTCACCTCGATTGGGTGCAGGTGTCAAATGGTGGTTTTGGCAATACGGCAATCGTGGCAGACTCGACGGTATTGATGGCTACGTAGATTTCAATGTTTTTTACGGCTCTCGTGAAGATTTAGAGCGCATTTGCTTGTCTGGTGCTACTTTAAGTGGCTTGTTTAATCGTTGATTTGACTAAGACGCACATTTACGAAATTTTTAAAATTTCGTAAATGTTGATAATCAAATAATTATAAAATCCTTGGACTCTTTTAATAAATTTAAAAAATGAAAAAAATACTTATTTTACTATTCGTAGCGGCTCATTCAATGGTCGCACAAGCGCAAAAAGCCATTGAAATAGAAACACATCTAAGCGACGGAGGCATTGAATTTTTTCATGGTACGTTTGCAGAAGCTTTAGAAAAAGCCAAAACAGAGAATAAACTCATCTTTGTGGATGCTTTTGCGGAGTGGTGTGGACCATGTAAACGTATGGCTGCAACGACTTTCAAAGAGGCGAAAGTAGGTAAGTTTTTCAATGAAAACTTTATCAATGTCAAAATGGATATGGAGAAGGGCGAAGGTCCAGCTTTGGGTCGCAAATTCGATGTTGCAGCATATCCGACTTTGATTTTTATCAACGAAAAAGGGGAACAAATACATAAAATAGTTGGTGGACTGCAAGCAGAACAATTGATAGGCACAGCACGTCAAGCCTTGAGTAAAATTGATAATACCAAAGATTTTGAGAAAGATTATCTCGCAGGTAAACGCGATCCTGATTTGGTTTTGAACTATGTACGTGCGCTCAATCGGGCTGGAAAACCGAGTTTGAAAGTGGTTAATGACTATCTTTTGAAGGCGGACATGGCAGATGCTTCGACGTTAAAAATCATTTATGCAGGCACTTCGCAAGCAGATTCAAGGGTATTTGATTTGTTAGTAAAAAATAAATCACAAATCGTTGCGCTTTTTAGTGAGCAGCAAGTGAATGCACGAATGGAAGATGCCATTCAAAAAACAGCGGATATTGCCGTTGAATTTAAGTCAGAAGATTTGCACAAAGAGGCAAAGGATAAAATGAAAACCTACTTTCCAGACAAAGCCAATGCCTTTGCGGTGGAAGCAGATATGACGTTTTACAAAACGATTGGCGATGTAAAAAGCTATTGTAAAGCCTGTGAAACCTTTGTCAAAAAAGAAGCAAAATCGAATGCTAATTTACTGTATAATACTGCAAAACAAATGATTGACGCATTCCCTGCCGATAAAAATGTTTTGTCAGATGCCTCAAAATACTTGAAAACAGCTGCTGAAAATGGTGGTTTATGCGAATATTATTATTTGTATGCTAAAACATTACACTTAACGGGTAAAAAATCGGATGCTTTGAGCAATGCTGAAAAAGCGATGAAAATTGCGAAAGATACAGCTTTACAAATGGTGCCTGTGGTACAGAATTTGATAGAGCAGATTAAAGGTTAGATCATTTGCTCTTTTTAATAGGGGCTTATGATTCAGACAGAACTTCCAAAGAGGTAGCAACTTTTTGGAAGTTTTTTTGTATAATAAGGTTATTCAAATATTATTTTTTGTCATTCTGAACGCAGTGAAAGAATCTGAATAATCTTTTGCATACAGATTCTTTCACTGCGTTCAGAATGACAAAAAATTGCATTTAATAATGGCTAATAAATTTAAAATTAAAATATTATAAAATGAGAATTGTACATATGTCAGCATTCTTTTTCCTGTTACAAACGGCTGTAACGGCTCAATATACTGAGGGGGGCATTACATTCATACACGACAAATTTGGCGAAGCTTTGGCAAGCGCCAAAAAAGACCATAAACTCATTTTTATGGATGCTTACACAACTTGGTGTGGACCATGTAAAATGATGTCAAAATCCACTTTTACAGATTCGGAGGTGATGACACTGTTTAATAAACAGTTTGTGAACCTCAAAATGGATATGGAAAAAGGGGAAGGACCTGAATTGCAACAGCGTTATGGCATTGTCGCATATCCAACATTGCTCTTTCTGAATGGTGACGGCGAAGTGGTGCATAAGGCTTTGGGGTTTCACGATGCAGCGCAATTTTTAGCATTGGGTCAAACGACTTTGAATGGGGAACAGACCTTGGGTAAATGGATGGTGCGTTATGAAAGAGGCGAGCGTGACCCAGCATTTTTGAAAGCCTATGCCGATGTACTTGCAGAAGCCTTTGATACACAACGTTTTAAGATAGCCGAAGAATATTTGGCAACACAAACGGATTGGAAAACACCTGAAAATTTGGCATTTATTTACAAATTTACTGAGGGGGTAGATTCTAAACTTTTTTCTTTTTTGGTTAAAAATCAAAAGGATTTTGAACAAGTTGCGACGAAAGATGCCGTTTCTTTGAAAGTGCAAGACATCGCCTCTGAATTTTTATTCGATGAAAAAAACTTGCCGACTTTATCGGCTGCCGATTCGATTATTCGTTTGGTTTATCCTGCCGACAAAGCGGTTAGAACATCGTTGGGTTATCGGTTGAGTTATTACCGTATGAAAGGTGATAGACCAAATTATGCTGAGTCTGCTGTTAAGTTTTTGAAAAAATATGATGATTCGGCAGAAGAATTGAATGAAAATGCCGTGACTTTTTATGAGCAAATTGAAGAGAAAACGTCGCTAAAAAAAGCCCTAAAATGGGCAAAAAAGTCCGTAAAATTAGACAATTGCTTTGTAAATCAAATCGTTGTGGCACAATTGTATAGCAAATTGGGTAAAAATAGAAGTGCCAAAAAAGAAGCGCAAAAAGCAATTGATATTGCCAAAAAAGCGGGCGATGGTTTTGATGAAGCAACTGACTTGTTGGCTGAATTGGCAGAGAAAAAGTAGTCGCTTTTGTCATTCTGAACGCAGTGAAAGAATCTGATTAAAATAACATACAGATTCTTTCACTTCGTTACTAATGAACCACCTCGGCATTTCCGATGTTAACTAATTGATAACCAAGTTCTTGCGCTTTTTTTATTAAAAATTGCTCAAACTTGATTTTTTGTTTTTCTTCGTACTCTTTGATGCCTTGTTCGACAAAATGGACACCGTGTTTGAGTACATTATAGTATTGAACAGCTAATTTTCGAGCGGTAGCCATTATAGCTATCTTAGGACCTCGCTTAGACCTAATACGGCGATAAAAACTCCCAATAGCCAAATGTTTACTTTCAGCAATAGCCATTGCAGATTCTTTAAAAATTTGACCTGCTTTAGTTTTTGCGCGGTTTCGCCTTTTACGTTTGGTTTTGCCTGTTTGATCTGTTCGGGGTGTTAAACCCAACCAAGATGTAAAATGATCAGCTGTTGCCCAAGCATTGACATTGTTGCCTACTTCTGCGGTGAGTTTCAGAAACATTTTATCTGAAAACCCAGATATTGCAGCAACATCTTTGCCTCCTGTAAAAGTCACGAGCAACTTATGGAGGTTATCAATTTTAGGCTGATTATGCCGCACGGAGTGGGGCTGCTCAAATGTTTCGCAATCCGTTGGTGGTGGCAAATGTTCATTGATTTGATTGAGTAAAATGTCTATTTGGGCATCACACGATAAACGCTGTTTTTCATAAAACTCATAGCCTTCAACGGCTTGTTTTAAAGCAAAAAGGTGTTCGGTTTTATAATATCCTTCAAGGGATAAGGTAACTTCTTTCGCTTTTTTCTTAATGATTTGTTTATCGCACAATTGCAGCAAAGCATCGGGGTTTCGCTCTCCCGATAAAATGGCTTTAACGACCTTCATGCCACTGACACCCGTTATTTGACTGATAACTTGGTGTAAACGGATATTCATCGAGGTCAATGCCTTTTGTATATGCTGTATGTGGCTACTACCCATTTCGATGTGGTCTTCTCGTAAGCGGGTATAAGTCCGTAATTGCCGAATCAATTCTTCAGGTATAAACGATTTCCGTAGAAGACCTAAGGAATGTAATTCTTGTAACCATTGACAATCTTGCACATCGCTCTTGCGACCAGGTACATTTTTCGTGTGCGCGCCATTGACTAAATAGACTTCTATATCTATGCTTCTAACATCTCATATAGACAATACCAGTAAACACCGGTGGCTTCCATCGCAACTGTTTTTATACTTTGCGACTCTAAGTCTTTAATAAGTGTTGCGTAATGACTCGTGAATGTCCCATAAGACTTCACTTCATTTGAACCAGTTGATACAAATACCAATGTAGAACCGATGTCAATACCCGCTGATTGCGGATGTAATTCTCTAATCGTTTGTGCCATAAACATAAATTGTCTAATTAATTTAATCATTATCACAACTTAAGCCTGTTAATTATTAAGCTAAATATGCTACTAAACGGGAACTAAGTTACCAAGTTTTAAATCATAAATTAACAGAATCATCCTCAGAAACGAGTAGCTAACATCAATGAAGTGAACGACCATACTGCTTTTATTGTGTAACGCTCGCTAAGTTAGATATTTATTCGGTTCATTCCGTTTTAGACCTCGCATTTTCCGCGTGGGTTGTCCTCAGAATGACAAAATACGACTTTTTTATACGTTTTTCAAGCATTATTCAATACTCAAAATATCCTGCCGATTAATTGCCGCTGCCATAACCTCTGGAAATTTATCAGGCGTACAAGCAAAAACAGGGATTTCCATAGACGCTAATAAAGCGGCATTGTGCTTGTCATAAACAGGTTTGCCTTCATCATTGAGCGCCAACAGCACAATCAATGTTGCGCCAAATTCTTTAATCGCTTGCATACGACGGAACATTTCGACGGCGTTGCCACCTTCAAAAAGGTCAGAAATAAGCAATACAATCGTATCCGAAGGATTTGAAATGCACCCCTCAGTATAAGTCATTGCTTTGGCAATATCTGTACCGCCGCCCAATTGTGTACAAAACAACAAATCCACAGGGTCGTTCAAGTGTTCCGTTAAATCCACAACTTCGGTATCAAAAACTATCATTTGGGTTTTGATGGAACGCAAAGAAGCCATCACTGCGCCAAAAACGGAGGCATAAACGACGCTCGTTGCCATCGAACCGCTTTCGTCCACCAACAAAATGACGTGTCGCAAGGCTTGTCCACGTCGTCCACGCCCGATTAAAGTTTCTGGAATAATGGTTTTTAAGGTCGGTTGATAATGTTTGAGATTGGCGCGAATCGTTTTGTCCCAATCCATTTCGTTCATCTTCGGACGACGATTGCGCACTGCCCGACTCAATGCGCCACGAATTGCTTCACGCAAAGGTTGATTGAGCTTTTTTTCTAATTCTTCTACTACTTTTCTAACTATCATACGTGCCGTTTCCCTTGTTTGGTCGGGCATGGCTTTGTTCAATGTCAACAAAGTCGTCACAAGGTGAATATCAGGTTGAAAACTCTCTAAAAGTTCAGGTTGCAACAACATTTGGTTCAAATCAAGACGTTCCAAGGCATCTCGTTGCATGACTTGAACCATGGGGGTAGGGAAATATTTTCTAATATCGCCCAACCAACGATTGACCACAGGCGTAGATTTACCCAAGCCCCCTTTGCGGTCAGCTTCACCACCGTACAAGGCTTCGAGGGTATCGTCCATACCTTTTTGAAGTTCGGTCAAGTCTATGCCTTCTGCTCCGTAGCTTTCGGAATTGTCTTGAAGAGACCCCTCAGTATCGGCATCTTTTCCGAGTATGAGTCGCCATTTTGTGAGTTTATCGTCCAATTTTGTTAGGTTTTTTTTTCCAAAAGAGAAAATACTATCATGCCGCCGATGCTTGCACCCAAGCCATATATGATAGGTGGGTATTCTGTTTCGATATAAGTGCTTATGAGCCAAACCAATAAGCCAATTATCATCGCCGCGATGGCACCCCAAGCCGATGCTTTTTGCCAATACAAGCCTGCAATGAGTGGTACAAACAGCGAAACAAGGCTTAATTCTGATGATTGACGCACCAATTCGTAGATACTTTTGTCTAAAGTGGCGAAAAAAACAGAAACAAAAGTAATGAAAACAACGGAGAGACGCATGACATACAGCAGCTGCTTGTCCGTCAAGTCGGGATAAAAAGGTTTGACGATGTTTTCGCCAATGACGGTGGAAGGAGCGAGTATGGCACCACTTGCCGTACTCATGATGGCGGACAATAATGCGCCAAAAAATAAAATTTGCATCCATAAACTGCTGTGTTGCAAGACCATATAGGGAATGAGCATCTGACGTGTTTCATCGCCCCCCCTCAGTAATTCGGGGTACATGATTTTGCCACAATAGGCTATGACAATGGGCATGAGTCCAACCGTTAAGTACATAAAGCCTGAAATATAAGCACCCCAAACAGCTGCTTTTTCAGATTTGGCAGACATAACGCGTTGAAAGACATCTTGTTGTGGTACAGAACCCAAGCCAACCGTAATCCAAGCGGCAAAATAGGCGACAATACTTTTGGCGTCGGGATTGGGCAAAACGCGGAAATGTTCAGGTTCTTGATGGGCATGATTCAAAAGAACTTCCCAGCCACCCGCTACGTTGACAGAGTTGAACATAACGAAGAACATACCGACGATAATCATGCTCGTTTGGACAAAATCCGTTATAGAAACTGCCCACATACCACCAATATAGGTATAAAACATAACCATTGCGGCGCAAACGACAACCCCTGTAAAAAGGGGTACACCCGTCAGTATGTTTAAAATCGTGGACAGCGCAATGAGTTGGGCGGCAATCCAACCCCAATAAGAAGGTATCATCATGATGGCAGAAAGTGTCTCTGCACGATGGCTGTAACGGCGACGAAAATAGTCACTAAACGTGTATAAATTGAGCCGGTACAAGGGTTTTGCCATAAAAACACCTATAAAAATAAGGCAAAGGGCTGCGCCAAAAGGGTCTTCGATGATGCCCATCAAACCTTCGTTGAGAAAGGCGGTTGATGCACCCAGAACGGTTTCTGACCCAAACCATGTTGCAAATAAACCCGCAGCAACAACTGTCGTCGGCATACGCCGACCGGCCATAACGAAGTCACTTGTGTTTTTGACGAATCGAGATGCCCACCAACCTATGAACACCGTGATAATCAAGTAAAGTGCTATGAATGCAAGTAGAATGTGGTTGTCTGTCAATTGTGTACTTTGTTTTTAGGAATATTAAAAATGGTTTTTAGCTGCCACGAATTTCTGACATTACTTGAATGAATGTTAATAAAACCGGTAAAATTTAAGGAACTGTTGATAAAAACAAGAAAAGGGAACCCCTCAGTAGGATTCCCTTTTCTTGATTGGGGATTGGTTATTCTTTTTAAACTAATTTATCAATAACCAACCCCTAATAACCAATAACCAATAACCAATTAAGGCGTAAGCATTTGAGAATAAATGGTTTTTAATTGATCATTTTTCTCTTTAGCTACGATTTCAGTAAGCATATTGTATAGGTCGGCATAACCAGAACCTGTTTTACCTTTAAATGACTTACGAACATCGCTGATGGCTTTAGCGCAAGCAAAACGGCGCCAAGGCGATTGCGTTTGATTGGTGGCAATGTCTTTGAGTTTGCTCATTTTAGCAATCACATCAGCATCAGAAACATTCAATTTATCCAATACTTTGATATAGTTGCCTAAGAAACCGATGCTCGGTAAACCATCAATTTTAGTAATGCTGCGCTCGAAGAAGTCAACATGTTCAGGTTTAGGATTTTCAACATAAATAGAACCTACGCCATTGACCAAATCGCTGTTTTCGTCGTTTTCATATTTTTTTGCTGCCGTTAGAGCTGCATCAGCATCTACTTTGTAAAGGGCTTGCAAGGCAGATGAAATCACTGGATAAGCAGGTTCTTTTTCCAAAATGCTGCGATAAGTGGTTGCCCATTTAGCATCTTTTGTTGCTGCCAATTTAGCCAAAGCTGCCGAACGTGTTGTTGAACGTGTGTCTTTTACCGCAATGTCTGAAATTTTGTCCAATACTGAGGGGTCGTCTTTGATGCGATATCCTTGAATGGCATCTTGACGAATTGCCCAATATTTATCATCCATAGCTTTACGCAAAATGGCTTGTGCCTCTTTTGTGCTGCTTTGGCGGAGGTCTTCAATTGCTTCAATGCGTGCTAAATAACGGGGTGCATTGTCATACATAAAAATAAACTCCTCTTCGGTGTGGTTATCTGTTTTTTGAGCGAGCAACATGCGGTCGCCGTCGAAATCCACCAAAGCGGGTTTTGAAGGTGCATCAAATGTAAAAGTTTGGGTGCGTTTTGTCATACGGATTTTTTCACGTCTCGCAGGTTGCCCAGCCGCTTGGTAGATATCCACACTGAGGGGTAGGTCGAAGATAGCGGGTGTACCGTCTTTCATTTCCTGTTTTTGCTCAACAGTCATGGTCACTTTTTTCTCCGTTTCGTCGTAGGCATAGCTGATTTCAAGCTGTGGATGCCCTGAAGCGTAGTACCATTGATTGAAAAACCAATTTAAGTCTTGACCACTGACTTCTTCCAAAGCCAAACGCAATTGATGCGATTCGCCTGTTTTGAATTGATTTTCAGTCAAATATTTTTGCAAACCTGCGAAGAAAGCATCATCGCCCAAGTAGTTGCGCAACATGTGCAAAATGCCGCCACCTTTATTATAAGAGTGCGCATCGAACATCGCTTCACGATTGATGAATTTGAAATCAACCAAATTGTGCACACTCTGTTCAGCTTGACCAAAATAACCATCCATCGCTTCGCGGCGGTGGTAATCACCTGCGTCCATGCCGTATTTATGTTCTAACCAAAGACCTTCTGAAAAATCGGCAAATGATTCGTTAACAGTTAAGTTTGACCAACTTTCTGCCGTTACCAAATCGCCAAACCAATGGTGGAACATCTCATGCGCCACAACAATTTCGTTGTAATCTTTGTCAATCAACTCCCGTTCTGTGCCGTTCATAAACTCGCCATAGATGATAGCGGTAGTGTTTTCCATTGCACCTGATACATAATCACGCACGGTGATGTGTGCCAATTTCTGCCAAGGGTATTTAACACCCAATCTATCTGAGAAAAAAGTGAGGATTTCAGGTACGTTTTTATAAATCGTCTTCGCATACTTTTCGTATTGTGGTTCGACGTAATACATAATGTCTTTGCCTTGCCATTTTTCTGTAACAACCGCAAATTCACCTGCTGCCATCATCACCAAATAAGGTGCGTGCGGCATGTCCATCAACCAGTGGTCAGTGCGTGAGCCATCAGTGTTTTTCTTAGAATCTTTCAACAAACCATTACTCAATGTCTTGAATTTGTCTTCGACGGTGATATAGATTTCACTCGTCATTTTCTCATTCGGTTTGTCGAATGTTGGAAACCAACGGCTGTTTGATTCGGTTTCGCCTTGTGTCCAAATTTGTCTTGGTTTGTCTGGTTCGCTTTCATCAGGATTGATAAAAAACAAACCTTTATCGCTTGTGATTGCTGCCGAGCCGCCTACTTCGCCTTCATTAGGCTTTGCTGTGTATTCGATATAAAGCGTAAATTTATCGTTGCGAGTGAACGTTTTACCCAAATCAATGACCACTTGTTGACCATCATAGGTGTATTTCAAGGGCGCGGAAGCATTTTCAAAGGAAATTTTTTGAAAATCGAAGTTCTTAGCGTCCAGCGTCATTGAGGTTTGTGGATAAAAATAAGGCTTTGCTGTAATCCATGCCTTGCCCAAAACGTGTTGTTTTTTGTAGTCAAACCGCACATCGAGTTTTGTATGGATAATGTCGTTTGTCAATGTCGTAGTTGCACGATAAACAGATAATGTATCGGGAATCGCTTCGGGTTTCATGTCTCCGTTTGCCATAGCTTCATCAGCAGAATCTACTTCAACTTTGATTTCATCAGCTTTGACAACGTCTTTTGGTGTTGATACTGAGGGGGTCTCTTTTGTAATATCAGTGGTTTTCATAGTGCCTTTTGAGGCAGTACAAGCAGCAATGAACAGGAGCACTAAACTGAGTGCAGCCAATTGTTTTTTCATTATTAACATGTTTTTATAAATTATGAATTATGAGCTCAAGTTACGCAACATTAATTTGAGCGGTTAAAATCCGAAGTTCTTTGAAAGCTGCTTTAAGAGCGGCATGATAAAGTTTAGATTTCAAAGCGAAAT
>JAYVFS010000008.1:0-20265 GCA_043772905.1 Saprospiraceae bacterium
AATGGTGAATGGTGAATGGTGAATCTAATGATTGTTTTTGAGTTAAGTTGTTTTCATACTAACAAGTTGATAATCAAAAGGTTGAGTAATTAAACAAAAAAGGCGGAACTGTTAGCCCCGCCTTTTTTTATTGTATGTGGCTCGGTTCGAGCGTTTTAGTATCTATCATCCCAGTTGCTTTGGCGGCTGGTTTGACGACCTTTTCATTTTTATCTTTTATCTTTTGGCGACTCTGACCCCAAGAGCTGCCTTCTTGAAAGAAAGCGATAACCGCCCAAACAAGGAGCAAACAAGGCAACAAAACACTCATTGCCAAGCCTTTGACTTCGTAAGCCATGTGCATGAAATTATAGACAATCCAATAGGCTTTGTATAATGACAATGAAATCATTATAGGATACATTATGGCTTTATGAATATGAAATCCAGGAATGATGTGTCCGTTGCCAATAAGTGCAACAAAAACTTCACCGATAGTAATCGCACCAAGTAGCCAAAAACCGCGTTTAACGACCGCTAATCCTTCTTCGTAGCTGACCATTTCTTTTAAATTTTATATTTTTTCAAAAAATTGATTTCTTTAACTGAGGCGGTATGTATCATAAAAGATAAAATACCAAAAAGACGAATACCCAAACCAAGTCAACGAAATGCCAATAAAGACCAATCTTTTCAACCATTTCGTAGTGATTTTTGCGCTTGTCGTATAAACCACTGCCTACATTCATAGCAATAATTGCCAAGAAAAGGACACCAGAAAATACGTGGAAACCGTGGAAACCCGTGATAAAGAAGAATAAAGCACCAAATTGCTTTGGACCAAACTCTAATCGACCTTGTTCGCCTGTTTCAGTTACATAAGTTCTGTGGATAAATTTCGTTTCGCCAGCTTCATCTGTCGCGACTTCGTGATTCGCACCGTGTTCTGCATGAATCAAAAAGCCTTCACCTTTTTTGAACGTTTCTGGTGTCGCACCTTTTTCGTAAGGGTGACCATGTTCGTCCATTGTATATGTACCCGCTATTTCATGTTGACCAAAAGGATTACGTGTAACACTCATGTTTTCGCCTTTAATCAAAGTCGTCCACTCCCAAGCTTGACAGCCTAAGAAAGCTGCACCGCCAATAATGGTCAATAACATCCAAAAGACGACACCGCCTTTATTGCCACGATGTCCTTCTTGCACACCTCGTACCATTGTAACAGAAGACACAATAAGAATAAATGTCATAACGGTTACGAAAAGAAGCGGCAAATGCGTTTCACCGGCAAAAGGGAACGTGCGGAAAACAAAATCGGGCACAGGCCATGACGGCATACTAAACCGCAAAGAACCATAAGCGATGAGGAATCCTGCAAACGTGAATGCGTCTGATAACAAGAAGTACCACATCATGAGTTTACCATAACTCGCGTTAAACGGTTCAGTTCCACCACTCCAATCTTCTACTGCAGGAGCATGAGCGTGGTCGTCGTGATGTTGGTCTTTTTCTAAAATCTCTGTTGAAGCCATTAGTATAAAATTATTTTTTGACTTTGCTTAAAGTATTGATTTCCATATTCTTATCTCAAATTATCCTCTCAGTAAAAATTGCTTTTTTTACGATTGCGAAAGGAAAAAAGAGAATAAATAAATCCATAAAAAATCTACAAAATGCCAATATGTTAGTGTCAATTCAAACCGCAATTTGCGTTTAGCGGTGGGTTTGAAAGGCAATGAAAATGCATGAACTAAAGCAACGAACAAGACGGCTATACCGCCAAGAACGTGTGCCGCATGAAAACTTGTAAAGACATAAATGAAGTCGCCCGAAGGATTTAATGTCAACGGAACGCCTATACTTTTCATATTTGCCCAAGCCACATATTGTAAAACAACGAAAGAGATACCTAACACAGTTGATAACAATAATAAGCCTTTGTATAGTCCTTCTTTTTCACGTTTAAAACTCCTATAAGAGAGTTGTAAAGTAACGCTACTCAATATAAGGACGGCTGTATTGACAAAAAATATGCTTGGTAATCTGAATTCTAACCAATTTCCTGCGGCTTGTCTAACGACATAAGCACTTGTCCATGCAGCAAACATCATTGTGATACTCCCGCAACCGAGCCAAAGCGCGAATTTCCAAGGGTGAATCTTATTTCTTCTGTTTATTATTGCCACTGACATTTTTATATAATTATGAATGATAAATTATGAATGATAAATTTGTTAAAATATCAATCAAATAATTTTATCAAAATAAAGCGCGCACAATGCAATTGGCAAATATGCGAGCGAAAAAAACATTTGAGCTCGAGCTGCTTCACGTGTACATTTTCTGTATAACTCCCAACCATAATAAACAAAAGCCAATGCTAAAATGCTTAAAATGATTGCTGAAACGATACCCGTTGCGCCTAATAAATAAGGCATCCAGCTTACAGGTAACAGAAAGAGCGAATATATAATAGACTGTTTTCCAACTCTTTCATCTTTTGCACCATCGCTTGTCGGTAATAAATAAAAACCTGCATTTTTATAATCTTCATCGCCTAACCAAGCAATTGCGAAAAAGTGCATAAACTGCCAGATAAATTGTATGCCAAAAAGAGCTAATGCCAATGATGTCAATTGCCCATTTTGTGCGGCTGTACAACCAATTATGATAGGTAAAGCACCAGGAATCGCACCAATTGTTACTGCAAAATTAGACACGCGTTTCATTGGTGTATAGACAAAAGAGTACAATATCAAGGAAACCATGCCTAAAAACGCTGTCAATGGATTGAAAAACGCTAAAAGTGAGATACCAACAAGGCTTTGTAAACCAGCAAATAAAACACCATCTGAAACCGACATACGACCTACGGCAATAGGACGATTTTCAGTACGTTTCATCAATTTATCATAGTCTTTTTCAATAACTTGGTTCAGCGCATTCGCCGCTCCAGTTGTAAAAAGTCCACCGAGAAACAGTATAAGTAAATCTGACCAAACTATATTAGAATCGAGTGCTATCAAATATGCCATAACTGCCGAGAAAACAACCGTTAAAGACAATTTGAACTTCATCAGAACACCATAATCTCTAACTTTCAGAGCCAATGATGAACCCAACTCAATATTTTCGTTTTTTATAACTGACACGTTTACAGAATTTTATTTTGTTAATGATCGCCTGGTGTTTCGCCCGGCTTCATTGGTTCAATTTGAGGAATGTAATCGATGCCATCTTTACCGTAATCATACGCCCAACGGTGTACAACTGGCAATTTATCGCCCCAGTTACCATGTCCCGGATCAACTGCAGTTGTCCATTCCAATGAATTTGATTTCCAAGGGTTTTTGTCTGTCATTTTCTTACCGCGCCAAATACTCCAGAAGAAGTTGACAACGAAAAGAACTTGTAAAGCAAAAACGATGATGGCTGCAATTGTAATAAACTTATTTGTATCTGCAAAACCTTTGAAGGCATCGAAAGTATCGAAACTGTAATAACGACGTGGAACACCCGCTAAACCGATATAGTGCATAGGCCAGAAGATGGCATAAGCTCCAATGATTGTTCCCCAAAAATGGATTTTACCAAGTGTTTCGTTCATAAAACGACCGTACATCTTAGGAAACCAGTGATAAATACCCGCAAACATACCAAAGAAGGCAGCAATACCCATAACGATATGGAAGTGAGCTACAACGAAGTACGTATCGTGCATTGGAATATCAATAGCAGAGTTACCCAAAAAGATACCTGTCAAACCACCTGAAATGAACATGGATACGAAACCCATTGCAAATAACATAGGTGAATTGAAACGAATATTACCACCATAAAGCGTTGCTATCCAGTTAAATACCTTCACAGCAGACGGTACAGCAATTATCAATGTAAATAATACGAAGAAGTTCGATATGAATGGATTAACACCAGACATAAACATGTGATGCGCCCAAACGATGAACGACAAAAAGGCAATTGCCAAAATCGAATAAACCATGGCGCGATAACCAAAAATTGGTTTACGTGCATGAGTTGATAAGACTTCTGATGTCAAACCCATCGCAGGCAAAATGATGATATACACCTCAGGGTGTCCTAAAAACCAGAACAAATGCTGATACAAAATAGGGCTACCACCGACATGCTCAAGAGCTTTGCCACCAATGAAAATATCGCTCAAAAAGAATGATGTACCCAAACCTCTATCACACATCAACAAGAAAAATGCAGATGCCAAAACAGGGAAAGACAAAATTCCGAGAATCGCTGTGATTAAGAACGCCCAGATTGTCAAAGGCATACGCCACATAGTCATACCTTTGGTGCGCAGGTTCAATACGGTTGTTACGTAATTGATACCACCTAACAAAACAGAAACAACAAATAAGACCAAACTGACAGTCCACAATGTCATACCCGCTCCTGAACCACTCGAGGCTTGAGGTAAAGCACTGAGGGGAGGATAAGCTGTCCAACCACCTGCAAAAGGACCTGTTGAAAGGAACAATGAGTAGAACATGACAACGCTCGAAAGGAAGAAAAACCAATACGAGAGCATATTAAGGAAGCCAGATGCCATATCACGTGCACCTAACTGCAAGGGAATCAATAGATTGGAAAACGTACCAGACAAGCCCGCCGTCAATACGAAGAAGACGATAATTGTACCGTGCATGGTAACAAGCGCATAATAAAACTCTGGTTCAAGTTTACCAATACCCGAGTCTTCATTAATGACAATCCATTTACCGAGCAAAGGACGCAACCAACTGAAATCCGACTCAGGGAAGCCCAATTGCAAACGGAAAATGATAGACATACCCGCACCAATCAATGCCCAAATCATCCCTGTAATAAGGAATTGTTTGGAAATCATTTTATGATCCGTGCTGAATACATAGTGGGACAAGAAGTTTGTTTGGTATTTATCACCATGGTGATGGTCATGAAAACCATCTTCCCAACCTGTTTCTTCCACGATGACTTCCGGGTCTTTATACGTGACGTTAGCCATTTTTTAAGCGTTTTTATGAGTTAAACCTAAAATAAGGTTATTTTTTAAAAAATATATACCCCTCAGTATTTTCAAAATATATCAATAAAAAGGGTCTTTATTTAGCTGAATTTAAAATTCCTACTCCTCTTTTTAGTGTATTGTCGGTGCTGGTACCGCGGGTGCTGCCTCCGCTGGCTTTGCTTCTGTTGGCGTTGTTACCTTAGCCTCGCCATTACCTTTCCACCAAGTGTATTTACCTGGCTCCACTTTACCTTCTATATTGTCTGGGAAAAATGCTTTTTGTTCAGATGCCCATTTTTCATATTCAGCCATTTCCACGACTTTCACAACACGGCGCATAGAAAAATGTCCTTTACCGCACAATTCAGCACAAGCTAATTCAAAGTTAAATACTTCCCATTTTCTTGGACCATTCGGTTCAGTTGGATCCGCAGGCACATTATATTCTGGATATTTTTTCAAATTCATCCGATACTCTTCCGTTGTCAATGTAGGTGTAAAGACAAAATACGTAGGCAGTCCTGGAATAGCGTCCATCTTAACCGAGAAATGTGGTAAAAAGAAGTTATGTAAAACGTCTTTTGATGTAATACGAATACGCACTTTTTTACCCTTAGGGATGAACATGACTTCGCTACCCGCCAAAATGATGTCATCTTGACTTTTAGGGTCATTGAAATCCACACCAATATCATTCAAACCAGGAACAATATTTTTATAATATTTTGTACCTATCGCACCGTCAGCACCTGGATAGCGCAGTGTCCAACCGAATTGATAACCCGTTGCTTCGATTTCAAGATGCTCGTCGCCTTCTTGAACATCACCCATAGCATCATTCCAAACCCATAAACCACCGACTACTAAGCCGCACATGACCACTGCAGGAATGACCGTCCATATTACTTCGAGTTTGTTGTCATGTGGCATGAACAGAACTTTGCGTCCTTTTACACCACGATATTTATAAGCAAACCAAAAGAGGGCTATGTGGGTCAAAATGAATACAATACCCGTGAAGAATAATGTCCAATTGAACAAAGACTGAATCTTTGTGCCATGCTCAGAGGCATGTTCCAATGGACCATATCCAATCATAAAGTTTTTGTAATACCAAGCTGAAGCCACACAGAAGACTAAAAAGCCTACCATAAAGAACATACCCAAACGCGAGTTGGATTTGTTGCTTTCTTCTTGAACAGCTTCTTCGCCCCGAATCTTCGCTGACAATTCACTGATTCGTCCAATTTGTACAGCTACCACTATGAATAGTACGATGCTTGCCAGTACGAGTAACGTTGTCATTCAATTATATTTTTCGCAAATTTAGCACTAAATTTTAGTCCTTTTACCTGCCTTTGTTTTAAAAATCTATTTAGATTTTTTATAAATTTAAAAAATTGTCTAAATACTGAGGGGTCTATTGATTGTTTATTGAATATTAATTATTTTACTCAACCAATATTCAATAAACGATAATCATTATTCAATCCTAAGAATGGTGATGCGTTGTCTCTTCCAAATAAGGGTCATTATCAGGATAAAGCGATGCTTTTTCTAAGCGGCTGAATACAAACCACACAAATAAAGCTGTAAAACCTAAGAATGTACCTATCTCTAAAAGACCCGGAATACCAAAACCTGGTGTCATATCTGGTGTATAATGGAAATAATTATCCATATTCATTTGATTCAAAGCATCGATTGCTGGTGTTGCGTCTACTGCTGCTTGTGCTACTTCATGTCCTGCTGCTTCGACGCCATGTACCGCACCAGCGACATGTTCACCAACAGCTTGTGTAGCGTGTTCTACCGCACCGTGCGCTGCTTCACCTGTTGCACCATGAGTTGCCCCCTCAGTATGCTCACCACCTTGGTGTGCCATAGCTGATTTGTATGGACCGATTTTTACCATTTGGAAAAAATCCCACCAGTGACCGAAGAATATCAAAGCCGAAGTAAAAGTAAGTGTACCATACTTCCGTTTTGTGTCATTACGCATCAAAATGAGGAACGGCAAAACGAAGTTTAACACTAAGTTACCATAGAACAAAACAGGAAACTCGCCCATTCGTTGACGGTAGTATATTGTTTCTTCTCCAATATTGGCATACCAAATAAGCATATATTGAGAGAACCATAAGTAAGTCCAAAAAATAGTGAACGCAAACATGAATTTACCTAAGTCATGTAAATGTTCGTCTGTTACCCAAGTAAAATAGCCTTTACCTTTCAAGTATATCAACATCAAAGTCGTAAGTGACAAACACGTTACCCACCAGCTGGCTGTTGCATACCAAGCATACATCGTTGAATACCAATGTGCATCAAGCGACATAAGCCATAACCAAATAGCTGCTGCACTTGTAAAACCAGCAATCGGTAGGAAAATAGCACCCCAAACTTTCATTTTTTCATACCAAGGGTAATCTGCTTTGGAAGTAGGGCTTGATTCGTCTTGAGCTAATGACAATGAACGGAATTTGCGCATAAAGAAATACCAAATACCCCCAAAGCCAAAAGTTGCCAAGAAGAACATCTTCAGGTTTAAGAAACCTGCTTTACCTGTAAGGATTTTGTCCCCTTTTACCAAATCAGCATCTGCCCAATGATAGAGATGATGCCAACCCATAGCCGCACCAATCCCGACAAGAGCAATACCAGCCAAACCAATCGGTAAGAACAAACCCATCGCTTCCCAAATACGTTTGAAAGCGGTATGCCAACCTGCGTACATTGTAATGGTTGCAGCCGTTACAAAAATCGACATGAACGCAATACCGCCAAAAAATGCAGAGTTGTGCAGAAGGTTAGTCCAAAAACGGGTGTGATGTTCCGTTGGGTCAATAAAAAATGAGGCCGCAAGTGATATGACTCCTAAAGCCATAAAACTAAACAACACATTTTTTTGCTTTGTCTCGAACGCAAACTGTTTCATATTAAGACATTAAACAGCGACTTTTAATTTCGCCGAATTATTTTTAACTTATTGATTTCCAAATTATTAGCTCATTACTAGATTGTTTTTTCAAACAATTTATAATTTTTACTGAGGGGGGTGCTTTAACGACGATGACCTGTCGAATGACCGCCCGCTGCGGGTACTGTTTCTACTTTTGTTGCTGGTACAGGTTGTGTTGCCTTCGTTTTGGCTGCTGACAAAACCTTCATCATAGAATCAGATACAGCTTCTTTTGGTTTGAATGTATTCCAAACTTCGTTGTACTGAAGTGCTTTCACATCTGCTTGACATGAACGGATGTAGTGAATGACTTCCCAACGTTCTTCATAGCTCAATTTATCTGAATAGCCACTCATAACGTTTTTACCATACATGATACCATGATATAAGCGACCTACATTACCATTCGCAAAAGTATCAAGCGTCAAGTTCGCTGGTTGTGCTGGGTATTTACCATCGTCACGCACCAAATAACCATCTCCTGCACCTTTTACACCGTGACAGATGCCACAATATATTGTGTATAACTCCTTGCCTTTTGCCAAACTTGTTTTGGTAATCGGAAATGGATTGGTTGTTATTTCACGTGTCGCTCTTGTACGTTCTTCTTCATTATCAGAATAATAGTAAGGTACATTGCCGTTGACAGGTGTTGATATACCCCTGTCACCACCGTTGAGGTGAGTCATATAGTCAGCACTATAACCATGCGCTGCCAAACCCACTGAACCACGCGGAATTGTACCTTTTATCGGCAAACGCGGTGAACCCCATAACTCTGTAACCGTTTTGACACTGCCTTCATTCCAAGTATGGAGTGAATATTCGTCAATTTTGTTCGGTTCGTAAGCAATTGAGTGCGCCATATCGGGCATATACTCATGCCCCGTAGCGTTGCCATGCGCGGGAGAACAAGCCTCGAACGCAAATGCTGCAAGCGTTGCAGCTAATAATCCGCCTAAAAATTTCTTATTCATTTCGATTTATTTTCAGAGACTTTTAGTCTAAAAATTTCTTTAAAATGCCATTTATACTGAGGGGGTAGTTTCTCAATGTATCGGATACTTTGAAAGTATCCGATACATTAATTGATACGCCCTTGATTATATTAACTTCTGATTGATTTCAGAAGCACCAGATGTGCTAAGAAAACTCTTGAAAGTATCTACTTCTGCTGAACTTGCACCCGTCACGTCAAATGCGACACAGAATTTATCGTCTGTTATACGGTCATCAAGCGTTGGATTTTCGATGCCTGGCCCCATTCCGCAAATCGTATAAAATGTTACGGTCATACCAATTGAAGCAAAAAGTACTGTCAACTCGAATGTTACAGGAATAAACGCTGGCACAGGCCAATAAGGTTTGTTACCAAAAATGATGGGCCAATCACTCCAAAAAGCCCAAGTCATAAACAAGAAGCCTGTTAACAATCCAATCGCACCATAGATAAAACCGGCTTGATGCAAACGAGATTCAGACAAGTGCAACTTCGGGTCAAGACCATGCACAGGGAATGGCGAGAAGACATCCCAAATGTCGAGGTCCGCTTTATTGGCTTTCGTCACGGCTGACAACAACTCCGTTTCGTCGTTGTATAAGCCAAAAAGAATTTGTTTATTATAAAATTTCATTGTATAGAGAAATTTAAATCTTTCAAAAGTTGGCGATACAACTTTATGAAAGTTTAAAACTTTCGTAAAGTTTGTTCCGTATTTCGAGATTTGATATTCGTTAATCAATATTCGATATTCAAATTAATGGTGTGCGTGCTCTTCTTCTTCATCGTGTCCGTGTCCATGTGCGGCTTGGTCAGCGACGGTGTTGTGCGTAATATATTGATCACCCATTGTTTTCAGGATTGACTTAATCTCAGCAATCGCTACAACAGGTGCAATACGTGTAAATATCAAAAAACAAGTAAAGAACAAGCCCAAAGAACCGACAAACAAACCGATTTCAACCCAAGTTGGTGAATAATAACTCCAAGAAGAAGGGAGGAAATCACGCGCCAAAGTCGTTGCAATGATAACGAAACGCTCGAACCACATACCGATATTGATAAAGATTGACATAAAGAAAGTCACCCAAATATCACGGCGGAGTTTTTTACTCCAAAACAATTGAGGCGAAACGACATTACACAACATCATACCGAAATATGACCACCAATAGATACCAAAAACACGGTTATAGAAAGCAAATTGCTCGTAGATATAGCCTGAATACCAAGAGATAAATAACTCCGTCAAATATGCCACACCAACGATTGAACCCGTCAACAAAATGACTTTGTTCATACTTTCGATGTGCTCAATGGTGATATAGTCTTCCAACCTCAACAATTTACGAACGACCAACATCAAGGTCAATACCATGGCGAAACCAGAAAAAATCGCACCCGCAACGAAGTACGGTGGAAAAATGGTTGTATGCCAACCCGGTATAACCGAAGTTGCGAAGTCAAAAGATACGATTGTGTGAACAGACAGTACAAGGGGTGTAGAGATACCTGCCAAAACAAGCGATAGGGCTTCCCAACGTTGCCAGTGTTTCGCCGAACCCGTCCAACCGAATGCTAAATTAGTATACATTTTACGTCTCCAACCTGTTGCACGGTCACGAACTGTTGCAAAGTCAGGGACAAGACCTGTGTACCAGAACAACAATGACACGGTGAAGTAAGTAGAAATCGCAAAAACGTCCCAAAACAACGGCGAGTTAAAGTTTGGCCACAACGGACCACGTGTGTTTGGATAAGGAAAGATGAACGGTGCCATCCAAACACGTCCCATGTGAATAATCGGGAACTGACCCGCACAAATAACCGCAAAAATCGTCATCGCTTCTGCTGCACGGTTCACACCTGTCCGCCATTTTTGACGAAACAACAAAAGGATTGCTGAAATCAACGTACCTGCGTGACCGATACCGACCCACCACACGAAGTTGGTAATATCCCAACCCCAACCGACTGTACGGTTTAAGTTCCACGAACCGATACCATTCCACACTGTCCAAAGGACACTGAAAAAATACAAACCGAGAGCCGAAACTGCCACGATGAAACCGATGATCCATTCTTTCGAAGGGGTCGCCTCTGTTGGTCGGCATATGTCTTCCGTTATTTGGTGGTAAGTTTTATTACCAAGAATTAACGGTTTCCTAACTGGTGATACAATCGTACTCATTTCTGATTGATTATTGACAATCAATTTTTAATGGTGAATGGTGAATGGTGAATGGTGAATTTTTATGCAATTCTACACAGCCATTTTCTATTCAACGATTTAAAAATCAATCGTTTATGATTCTTTTAAAAAATTATCGTTTAAAAAACCCTTTTATACTGAGGGGGTGCTTTTGTACTTGAGTTTCAACTACGAAATTACAAGTATATTTTTTTCTTATTTTCAAGTTTAGTTTTCCTATTTTTTATACTAAGTCCGTATGCGGCATTAATATTAATAGCTTGATTATAAATAGTTGGGTTAATTGAGTTAGTAAAAACTTTATCAAAACCCTTCAAAAAACTAATTTGAAATAAGATATTGTTCCAAACATTGTATTGTATTCCAATTTCAATTACTTTATCCTTACTATGATATTGAGAAAACACCTCGTCATCCGATTCAATCGATTCTTCATAAATTCCGTTATTGGGTAGGTTTATGATTTTTTGCTTTATCCCGAATGTATATCCGTTTGACCAATAAGGTTTTTGTTTAAATAACATTTTAAATCCAACAAAGAAAATCAACTTAGGTTTAATTAAATATTTTGCTCTTAGTCCTAAACTCCAATAACTAAAATTATATTTAGTTGTATAATCAGCTTCATAAATACCTTTTACATGTTCTCCAAAAGGTACATAAGTTGATGTGCCATTCAATGAAGAAAAATAAAATGAAGCTTTTTCATTGAAACCATTGAAAAACAAACCCAAATTAGTCCCTAATGTCCATTTTTTATTTATTTGGTAATCAATATAGACATTTTGGTTCAAAAAAATCCGATTATCTATTTCATATATTCCATGTATAGTCATATTCTTTCTTTCATTTAAATTAGAAAAAACTGATTTTGTAATACCGCCTTCTAATCCGATTGCCATTTGACACTCGCCCACTTTTTCAACAATTAACATACAAATTAAAAAGAGTATATTTTTCATAGATTGTAAATTATTAACAGAAAAATATGTAATATTAATACAATTGATTAGAAGATAAAAAATTATTCATTTAAATGAAATTGAAAACTACGAGTAATACCAATATCAAAAGCACTATTTTGGAATAAAACATCCCCTGATTTTCTGACTCCAAAAGGAAACGAAACCCCTTCAAAAATTTCTTCTATACAATAAGTCTTTTTAGATTTTGTAAAAGAAGTAGATATTCTATCCACACATGAATTTACATATGTAGCCCCACTTACACCTGTTGTTAGACTATTCCTTGCGATAACAGATTTCCATTTTCCATTATTAAGGATTTGCAACTCTGTTTTTGACCAAATCTTGGGACTAGCAAAAAGAGCTTGTTTTCCTCTAACTCCTAATTCAGAAACAAATCGGAGTGTGTGATTATTATTATCCGTGCCTAAATAAACAATATTAGGAGAGGTTTTATTTGTTACTTTCCTACTTCCTTCGTCGCAGGGTTCAGCATTAGAAACAACAATTTTTCTACTAAAAGGAATAGGAGTTGTTCCACAATCAGAACATATAGGAGTTGCGACTATAGTTATATTGAACTCTTTTGAAATAGCCCCATTAAGGTTAAAAAAATGTCGTATTTTATTTGTACTTACAATATCACCCGTCCCATCTCCGAAATTATACTTATACGAGGCTCCACAAAAAATACCTGCACTAGTAAACAAAGCAGGATCTACATCCACTTGCGTTGTTCCAATAACTGGTTTGATTAGTACATTCAAGTTGCAAGCTCCTCTAGGTTGCACTACCACATCTCTAGGAAATTCAATTCCAGTATCGAAATTCAAATAATCAACATTTGATAAATTTGATATTTCGGGATAATTTCTTAATGAATTCAATGAATTAATATCATTGAGAATAATACGCGCCATTACATTCTCTCCAAGATATTTATAGATATAATTACCTATTTCTACTTCTTCATTTTGATTCATATTCCTTTGCAAATATGGATCATTAACATAATTACTTGGTGTACTCACATCTAATAAAGCTTGTTCATATTCTAATCTAAGAGATTCATGAGCAAACAAATCATCAACGGCATTAAGTGCAGGGTCGCCAAACTCTTCAACAATAATAAACTCTGAACTCGAATTTAATCCATTTGTCACATCCCATTGATTGGATAATATGTTTAAATCTTGATTGTATGAATTATACGAATTAAAGTCACTAAATTGAAGCATATCATCCGCACTCCTTGTTGAAAGAGCATTATTATCTTTAAAATATTTTCGTGTTTTTACGAAAAAATCGTCTAATAACTTTTGATTATATTGGGATAGCTTATCTTTTTTAAAAGATATAGTTATCATATCCGCTTCATTAACTTTAGAACAGCTATGAATGATTATTGATACTATCAAAAACAAAAATACAATTGAGTATCTAAAGCTACTATTAATTTTGAAATTTTTCATAAGTAATTTTTTAAAAATTGATTTAAAAGTGTGGTTTACTAAGCGTCTAACTTTTCATCTTTATTTATAACCTTAGCTGAATAGCTTACATTTGAATCCGTATTCACTTCTTCCAAAACACGGTAGTTCAAAGACGATTTCAATGTTTTGCTGATGGCACTGCCTTTGTCGTTGCGATTACCAAAAGAAATCGCACCCGTTGGGCAAGACGTTTGACAAGCTGTTTTGACATCTCCGTCGGTCAATTGGCGCGATTCTTTTTTCGCTGTCAATTTACCTTCTTGGATACGTTGAACGCAGAAAGAACATTTTTCAATGACACCACGTGTACGAACTGTAACGTCTGGATTTAAAACCATACGTGTCAAATTGTCCGCACCCCAAGGCATTTCAGAAGAGAAACCAAGCGTTGAACCTGTCAATTTACGCTCATTCATTGGGAAAATATCCGCAGTCGTGTAGTCTTGCCAGTTGAAACGACGAACTTTATAAGGACAGTTGTTGGCACAATAACGTGTACCGATACAACGGTTATAAGTCATTTGATTCAAACCTTCAGACGAGTGATTGGTGGCGTTTACAGGACATACGTTTTCGCAAGGTGCGTTATCGCAGTGCTGGCACATCATCGGTTGGTAAACTGTATTTGGATTTTCGACATCACCATAATAGTAGCGGTCAATGCGAATCCAAGTCATTTCGTGGTGGCGTTTCACCTCATGTTTACCGACAACAGGTACATTGTTTTCAGCCATACAAGCGACTGTACACGCTCCGCAACCGATACAGGCATTCAAGTCAACGTGCATTGACCAATGTAAGCCACTCATGTATTTATCCTGATGACCGCGATACAAGGTTTGAGCGTTCAAATGGTCAAATTCCTTCTTTTCTTCATGTAATTTTTCAACAAGACCTTTCAAATCTTTTAAATTACCTTGACGGATAACCGTTCTGTCAACCAAAGAGCCTTGAAAACCTTTCCAACCCAATGATTTCTCATCAGCATTGATAACCGTACCTTCTTCTTTGCCCAATGCTTTAACACCCATTGTGTGGTGGTGTTGTACACAAGCGAAGTCGTCGTCATGTCCTACTTTATTGCTGATTTTTGCCGTTGTAAAGTACTGTGGCAAGCCATTACTGAGGGGTATCGCAGGGTTGACATTTGTGCCATAACCACTACAAGTTCCCGCTTTTTCACGACCATAACCTAAGGCAATTGCCGCTGTACCTTTCATTTGACCAAATTGACGAACAACAACACATGTATATGTTTTGCCACCCATCTCTACGTCAACTTTATCGCCGTCTTTGATATTTTTAAGGTTCTCGATACTACCAATAAAGTTGTTGACACCGTCAAACTCAATTGGCACTGCTAAGATATTACCCCAAACTGTACGAGTGACAGGGTCAGGCATTTCTTGCAACCACGGGTTGGTTGCATATTGACCACCACCGATATTAACCGTTTCGTAGAAACTGATTTCGATAGCGTCTTTATTTGCATTAGGTTGTGTGACACCACCTGCGACTGCTGCTGCAACGGCTCCTGAATTGAAGCCTTTTGCACCACTTACATCGCTAACAGCTAAAACGCCATCGTGCAAAGTAGCATCCCAAAAGCCTTGGAAAGAAGTATATTCACGTTGTTTCGGGAAAAATGCTCCTTGCCACAACGTTTTCAAATATTCGTAAGGATCTGTAACTGCCGCTCCTGCCCAAGTAAGTAGGCTCGATTCTGCTTGTCTCGTAGCGAAAACAGGCGCAATTGTCGGCTGTATTAAACTTAAATGACCAATTTTAGGTTGTGCATCCCCCCAAGATTCGAGGTAATTGTGAGAAGGTGCTGCGTATTGGCAAGCGGCAGTCGTTTCGTCAACGATTTGATTGAAAGAAACTGACAAACCAACTTTTTTCAACGCTGCCGCGAATTTATCACCATTCGGCAATTCAAAAGCAGGGTTGGCATTCAAAACAAAAACAGCATCAACACTACCCGACTCCATTTCTGAAATCACGTTTTGTACATCTGTATCGTTGCCTTGACGCATCAAATTAGCACTTGTAAAATCCAGTGTTGTACCATAGTTACCAAGCGCATTATTAATCGCATTGACCAATATTTGCTCGTTAACATTGTTTGAACCACTAATAATAATTGATTTTCCTTTCGCAGCAACCAATTCAGCTGCTACTTTTGTTAAACCTTTTTTCGCTTTGTCGTTCAATGCTGGCACATTTGCTGCGATGCCTAATTGCGAAGCCAAGAAAGCGATAGCAGCACCTTGTTCAGACGGTTTTACCAAAATCCGATTGTCCGCATTTGAGCCTGTCATGCTCATCATGCTTTCAACTTGAATATGGCGACTCATCGAAGGATTCTCAACTGAAACCTTACGCTTTGTGGCATAACCCATAGCGTTTTCAGTTGGCGAACCCCAAGTGCCTAAGAAATCAGCACCGAAAGAAACGATAACGTCCGCTTCTTCAAACTTATAATCAGGCATAACGGCTGAACCAAATGTCTTTTCGTTAGCCGATAATATAGCCGCCGAAGAAACAGGGTCATAAACAACTACCTGTGTGTTTTTATATTTTTTAGCAAAATCCGCAATCGCGTTTTTCGTCATTGGGCTAATAATCGTATTAGACACAATACGGATACGAGACCCCTCAGTAATTTTGCCACCAATAATCGTATCTAATTCAGAAAAACCGCCTTTCAAAAGTGTGATTGCACCGTCTTTTACAGTACCCGCACCTTGAATACGGTTGATGTCATATAAACTTAAGACTGATGCTTGTGCACGTGCACTCGTACCACCTTTTGTTACACCCGACATCGAATTACCTTCGATTTTAATCGGACGACCTTCGCGTGTTTTTACTAAAACCGAGCAATAGTCGCCACCTTGCACGAAAGACGAAGCGTAATAATTCGCTACACCTGGTACAATTGTGTCTGGTTTAGTGACGTAAGGAATTGCCCTTTTCACAGGGATTTCACAACTGGCTGCAATCGTTGCTGCACCCAACCCGAAACCGAGATATTTTAAAAAATCACGACGATTAGCTGCAAAACCGTTGTTTTCCGATTGCAAAGCATCTGTCAGTGTTGCTGGAAACTCCTCTTTTGATTGTGCGACAAACTGTTCGTTTCTCGTCAAATCCTCTACCCCAACCCAAACTTCTTGGTTATTAAAATCCATTATCTTGAAAATTTTGAGTTACTTTTTTATATAAAGCACCCCCTCAGTATCAGAGGGCTATTTTATTAATAATTTTTCTTTTTTCTATTGCCAATATAAACAAGCACCAAAGTCATCGTGAGCGAAACAAAAATATTTCTAACCCAATTGAACGAACCGCCATTCGAAAATAAATCAAATATTAATGTACCTATAAAAGCACTAATAAATAATAAAACAGCGTGTGGTATCTTATTCATAATATTCAATAATCAATTAATAGTGGCATTTTTGACATTCCAAACCGCCGATGTCTTCAACTGTCACTTTTTCACGAGTCCCTTTTTTGATTTCTTCGTGATAACGTGCATAGTTTTTATAGAAGTCGTTGTCTTTGAATTTCACTTCTGTACCTCTGTGGCAGTTGATACACCAACCCATACTGAGGGGGGCATGTTGCTTCAAAACTTCCATTTTTTCGACTTTACCGTGGCAATTTTGACATTCAACTTTACCAACGGTTACGTGTTGCGAGTGATTGAAGTAAACATGGTCAGGTAAGTTGTGCACACGTTTCCACTCAATCGGTCCTTGAACCTTATCTTTATATTCAGTCTTCAAAGAAGAAGCGATATTATCCCATTGGTCATTGACAAAAGCCGTTTCGTCACCAGAAGCTTTTCCTTCCAAATCCATTTGACGCTCATCACGATAGTTGAAAGAAATCCACTTTTTGAAGATGGCTGCGACTTCTTCTTCTTTCAAATTGTCATAATTCTCGATGTACTGGCTTGTATAAGGGTCAAAACCAGTTGAAACGAAAATCTTTGTCAATTCTGCTGTTTTGTGTTGTGAACCGACCTTAATCGCTTTGTGGCAATTCATACATGTATTAGTAGCAGGAATAACAGCACTTTTTGAGCGACGCGCACCGTCATGGCAATATTGGCAATCAATTTTATTGATACCTGCGTGTGTCTCGTGAGAAAACTTAATAGGTTGGTCAGGCGCGTAGTTTTGTTGGCGACCTAAAGAGATGGCATTATTGACGGTCGTATAACCACCCAAGACAATCAATGCAAAAACGATGAAACCAACAACCCCTTTACTTGTCAAAGCCTCTGTCCAAGTTCTTTCGGTGAAAGATTCACCTGCTTGTTCAGCCGACGTTTTTTTAAGATTATTGATGATACGCGACAAGACGATTGCCAAAGCACCCAAAATAAAGAAAGCGACACCATATAATAAGGTGTTGTCTTCTTTTGCAGCTTCTACCTTCGCGCCACCTCCATCAGCGACTTTAGCACCTCCGCCTTTAACTGTTTCATCAACATAAGCGAAGATATTATCAATATCATCGTTTGTTAAAGTTGGAAACGCATTCATTTGCGTAGGCTTGTATTCATTCCATACCGCAACAGCGCGTGCATTGCCAGAAGCAATCATCGCTTGAGAGTTACGCACCCATGAGTACATTAGCTTCATGTCACCACCCCAATTCTCAATAGCCTTGGCGAGTGGTGGCCCTGTCAGCTTGTCTTTCATGTTCTTCGCATGACACTGCGCACAGTTCGTAATGAAAAGGGTTTTACCCGCTTTAGCATCAGCAGCAGATAGTTGGAAAGAAACCAACAGTAGAAAGAATACTTGTAAAAGTCTGATTTTCAATAAATTAGACATCATTTGTATGACGATTTTATTTTTTAACCCGCAAACAATTGCATTTAAATTACCAATTGTCCTTGAAAAGTGATGCAAAAATACAATTGCACTTCTCTTTTCCAAAGGGTTAAGAACTTGTTAAATCTATTTAGACGTTTTCTAAATTTAAAACAAAATTGAATTTGATTTCATTTTTTTGAAAACTTGAAAATGGAAAATGAAAATCACTTTTATTATGGATTAAAAGCAATTGGAAAGCATAACTCAACAATAAGGTGATTTTTCGTTTTCTAAATTTCGGCTGCAAATATAGATATCTATATACGTTCGCCAAATAAATCGTGACAAAAGTTTGACAGAAAGTTTTCCACAGTTGCTTTTGGCTTATTTTGAATTACCCCGACTCTTAGCTAATGTCTGTGGAAATTATTATACCGCAACAGCCGCTTTAATATGCTGATGCGGTTCATAATTTTCTAAAGTAAAGTCTTCATATTTGAAATCAAACAGGTCAGTTACTGAGGGGTTGATGCGCATCGTTGGTAAAGGACGTAATTCCCTTGATAATTGCAATTTAGTTTGTTCTATATGGTTAGAATACAAATGCACATCGCCAAACGTATGCACAAACTCTCCTGCTTCTAATCCACAAACCTGTGCGACCATCATCGTCAACAAGGCATAAGACGCTATATTAAAAGGTACACCTAAAAACGTATCCGCAGAACGCTGATAAAGTTGACAACTCAATTTGCCATCGGCAACATAAAACTGAAACAAACAATGGCAGGGCGATAAAGCCATTTTGTCTATTTCTCCCGCATTCCAAGCATTTACAACTAAGCGACGAGAATCGGGATTGCGCTTGATTTCGTTGACCAACCAAGCCATTTGATCAATAACACGCCCGTCTGATGTTTCCCAACGTCGCCACTGTTTACCATAAACAGGTCCTAAATCACCGTTTTCATCCGCCCATTCATCCCAAATAGACACTTTGTTGTCTTTTAAATACTGAATATTCGTTTCGCCACGCAAAAACCACAGCAATTCATAAATGATAGAGCGCAAATGCAGCTTCTTAGTCGTCACCAACGGGAAGCCTTCGGCAAGGTCAAAACGCATCTGATAACCAAAGCAACTGATAGTGCCTGTGCCTGTGCGATCCGATTTTTCTGTACCTGTATATAATACGTGTCGTAGTAGGTCGTGATATTGTTTCATGTCGAATGAGTGAGTCTATGATTGAGTGATTTTGAGAGGGCAAAGCTACTTTTTTCTTTAAAACTTTAATAATACATTGAAAATTGGTTTCATGTAGTAAAATCACCCAAAGCGTCTTTCACATCGCTTTCCGTTTGCCGCAATTTCTCACGGCACATTTTGATGAGTTCAGAAGCACGGCGTACCTTTTCGGCAAGGGCATCAACGCCAACATTCTCGTTTTGAAGCTCTGCGACAATGTTTTGGATTTCCTGCATGGCTGCATCGTAGGAAAAATCAGATTTCTTTTTTGACATAGAATGAATGGTTGTATGGCTGTATTGTTAAATTGTTATATGGTTTGGCTCAATATTGTGCCGTCTGAAACTTGGGTTTCTAATTCATCACCTTTTTGAATGTCGCTGATGCTTGAAACGACTTTTCCATTTTTTCTGGTAATAGAAAAACCGCGATTTAAAATAGATTCAACACTCATTAAATCTATGATTTTCAAAGTATTATCCAATTGATTGTTTTCAAATTTAAGTATTTGTGCGACCATTTTGGGCAATTCGTTGGCGCAATATTCC
>JAYVFS010000009.1:0-20234 GCA_043772905.1 Saprospiraceae bacterium
TGTTTAATTCGTGTCATTTGACACCGTTTTAAACTTTGCAACTTATTGAAAATCATGCCATTGTGTGAAATCCTACTTCTTAGAAGTAGGGGCGACAGGATTCGAACCTGCGACCCCTTGGTCCCAAACCAAGTGCGCTACCAACTGCGCTACGCCCCTAAAAAATAATTATTCGTTATTGGTAATTTGTAGCGTGACGAATCACCAATAACGAATAATTTAAATCGAACCTGCGGAGAGAGAGGGATTCGAACCCTCGGTACAGTTACCCGTACGTCAGTTTAGCAAACTGGTGGTTTAAGCCGCTCACCCATCCCTCCGTTTGGGTTAAAATTGCCCTTTCTTCCAAAGGCGGTGCAAATATAGATGCTTATTTCATATTGTCAAACAGTTTTTTCAAAAAGATTAATTTTATTATAAAATTTTGTAAAATTTTGTCGCTGACAAATATTGAAAAGTCGTGAAACTTTAGCGTAAAATTTTCGTATCATTTTGCAAATCAGGTAGTTACGAAAGTAGGAAGTCAGTCATTTGAGTACTTTATTTTTTTTTATGCATTTCAAATATAAATCTCAATTTTAGTTGAACGCTAAATTGGGCTCAAATCATTCACTCAAATATATTTTTGGATACCCCTCAGTATATGTGGTAACTAAGCAGTCAAGCAATCGATTTTAACGAATTTGAAATAAACTTAATAGATAAACGTTTGACTTTTCAATACATTAAAAGTAAGCTTAAAGACGAAATATTAGAAATTGAAAGTCAAAATTCACGTAATAACATTGTCAAAATGTTAAATAAAATGAATAAAAAAAAGTATATGCTACTTTTGCGTTTCTACTTTTCTTTTTCGCTCATAAATACCAACTATTTTAAATGGTCTAACGACTAAAACGTATATTGCTAAAGCATGATGAAATTTCATTTTCAAACAGTTCTCTCTTTATTTCTACTTCTTACAACTTTTATTACCAATGCTCAGACAAATCGAGACTCGATTAAAGGCGTTATCAATCGCTATGCTCAAGTAACGGCTTTGGATGCTTGTGATGCTCGATTGTCCGTTTCCGATACGACTGGGTTTAGTAAAGGCACACGTTTTATTTTATGTCAGATGAACGGTGCTGCCATTAATTCTTCTAATAGCAGCAGTTTTGGTAATATTGACGACCTACGAGATGTGGGGAAGTATGAAGTCAATGTCGTTGATAGTGTCGCTGCCAATACGATATTTTTGAGGTTGTACCTCAAAAATGAATACAATACAGGCGCCGCCATTCAAATTGTCACCTATCCGTATTTTGCGGATGCCGTTGTTACAGACACTTTGCGCGCCAAGCCTTGGAATGGACAATCGGGCGGTATTATCGCTTTGGAAGCCGCTAATTTAACGCTAAATGCACCCATTATTGCCTCTGAAACAGGTTTTAGAGGTGGCGCTGTGAAGGCTTATGCCACTTGTGATGCGCTTGAATTTTATAACAGTTATTACTATGATATCAATACAACATCTAAGCAAAATGGTGCGCCCAAAGGCGAAGGTATCGCTGCAACAGTCGCCGGGAAGGAGTGTGGTCGCGCTCCTCAAGCCAATGGCGGCGGTGGTGGTAACAACCACAAATCCGGCGGTGGTGGCGGTGGCCATCTTGCTGAAGGCGGTATTGGTGGTAAACAAAGCCATGTGAGTACTATTCGCAATTGCATTGGAGACTTTCCTGGCGGCGGTGGAAATTTTATTTCTTCGACCACGACTGACAGAATTTTCTTCGGCGGCGGCGGCGGTGCGGGTCACAATCGTGAAAATAGTGACAATCATGGTGGACGCGGCGGTGGCATCATCATTGTCAAAGCCAATACGTTAACGGGAAATGGCAAATTAATTGCTGCAAATGGTGAAAGTGGACCTAATAATACTTCAGATGGCGGACCCGGCGGCGGCGGCGGTGGAACCGTTCTACTTTTAGCCAATCAAACCATTGGAAATGTTAATATCGTAGCGAATGGTGGTACTGGTGGCAATACCATCAGCATACAAGAGTATGACTTCGGACCCGGCGGCGGCGGCGCAGGTGGGCGCATCATGTTGTCAACTGCTACGGGCGTAACTTTAACTTTGTTAGGTGGAACACCAGGGAAAAATGCCATCAGCCGTCAATCGCAAGGCGCAACAAAGGGGGCAGATGGACTTATTCAAAATTTAACAAATTTCAAACTGCTTCAATCAACAGATACGGTGACGCGAAAGCTTGATATTGTGCAACAGCCCATAGCGATTCAAATTTGCGAATACCAGAACACGACTTTCAAAGTCAAAGCAAGTGGAACCAATTTGCGATATGAATGGCAAATCAACAAAGGCAGCGGTTTTGTCGCTATCGTCCCCGACACGACTTTTATTGGCGTTGGCACGCCGACATTGATTATCAATAAACCGCGCACGACATTGAATCCGTTTTTATTTCGCTGTGTCGTTTCCAGTGGCTGTACTCAAGCGAACTCGGTCAATTCACAAGCAGTAGGTATCAATATTTTGCCCGCGCCGGTGTCATTATTTACACCAAATATCACATACAATACGGTTCAGTTCATTAATACTTCTTCAAATGGTGCGTCATTTTTATGGACTTTTGGAGATGGGCGCACAGGCAGAAATCGAGATACAACCATCACCTATGCTTTACAAGGTGACTATGATGTGACATTACGTACCATAAACAATTGTGATACAGCGATTTACACAGTGCGTATAAGACTCAATACGCCGCCAAAAGCCTCTTTTGAATCCACAACGACCAGTTATTGTACGCCTGCGAATGTTAAGTTTACGAATACAACTTCTAATAATACAATAAGTTATAAATGGTCGTTTCCGGGTGGTAGTCCTACGACTTCGACAGAAATCAACCCCTCAGTATTATATACTACGGCGGGTATTTATGATGTGGTATTGATAGCGACAAATGCAAATGGCAAGGATACAATAAATAAAACAGGTTATATACGTATCAATACAGCACCGACAGCCAGTTTCCGTAAAATACAAAATGGCAATAATCCAACCCTTAATTTTGATAATTCGACAGTTGGTGCAACGACTTTTCTTTGGAATTTTGGAGACGGAACAACTGCCTTAGAAGCCAATCCACAGCACACTTATGGGACAGGCGGGACATTTATTGTCAAATTAACAGCGTCCAATAATTGTGGGGCGACATCAATGCAAGATACTATCATTCTATTGAATCGTCCTTCTGCCACCATTTCAGCCAATCAGGTACAAGGCTGTACACCTTTTGTTATACAATATTCAGGTCAAAATGCAACGAATGTATCGACTTGGGCATGGTCGTTTCCAGGTGGCACGCCTGCAACGTCTAATTTGCCGAATCCACGTATCACATATAATACGATAGGCACATACCCTGTATCGTTAAAAGTATCAAATTCGGCGGGTATTTATGAAACGACGCAGCCAGACTATATCAAAGTTCAACTTTCACCCACTGCAGATTTTGAATTTGTTGTGACTGATACAATGGTTAAATTCACAAATAAATCAACAAATGCGAATTCTTATGTTTGGGATTTTGGTGATTTTTCACACTCAGATATGCCCACACCACTAAACAAAATTTACGCTCGAAATGGCAACTATAACGTAGTATTGCAAGCAACAAACGCTTATTGTGGCGCAGCGATTACGCGGCAAGTCACCATTTTTGTCGTTGGAACAAAAGATTTAGGTGACAAAGACGGCATCGTAACTGCTTCGCCAAATCCAACAGATGGTAAACTGTATTTGAATTTTAAAGATGAACTAAAGACTGATTATCAATTAGTTATCTCAAATACAAATGGACAGGTGTTGAAAAAAATTGCTTTGACACGCGAATCCATTCAAGCTTTAGATTTACAGGAATTAGCAAGCGGTGTTTATTTTTTACAATTTTCAAATGATAAACAACGGTTCGTGAAACGAGTAGTAAAAATGTAAAAAAGTAACTGTTTAAACCCTTTATACTGAGGGGGGCATTTGTTGAAAAGAAACGGCTTGTTGCGTCTGTAACAAGCCGTTTCTCCGTTTATACAAGCCTAACAATTGATTTTTTTTATTGATAATTAAAAATAAAATGTTTTTATTGTTGAAAATAAATAGCAATTTTGTTTTGAAATTTAAAAATCAAACTTTACTTTTGTTTTATCATACAACATAAAGAAAATGTTAGAAAAAGTGATTTACACCGTCGGACATTCGACGCATCCGATAGCGTATTTCGCCGAATTACTTGAAACGCATGGTATCAATTGCGTCGTTGATGTCCGCAGCGTTGCCGCAAGCCGTTACAATCCGCAGTTCAACAAAGAACCGTTGATGAATTACCTCCGCAAAAGACAAATGATGTATTTACATTTTGACCGTGAATTTGGAGCAAGACAAAACGACCCCTCAGTATTTGATGATGAAAACCGCGTGGATTTTGAAAAATTTCGCCAAACTCCTGCTTTTACTGAGGGGGTGGCACGATTGGAAAAAGGCATAAAAAATGGCTACCGCATCGCTTTGATGTGTTCAGAAGCAGAACCTTTGGATTGCCACCGATTTTCCATGATTTCCGTAGGTTTAATTGACAAAGGATTCACCGTAAAGCACATTTTGAAAGACAAATCATTGAAGGAGAATGCAGAATTGGAAACTGAATTATTGAAAAAATACGCTAAGAAACTACCGAAACCAACGATTTTTGAACCAGATGTCACAACCGAATTACAACTGAAAACAGCACACCGATTCCGAAATCAACGCATTGGTTGGTCGCCAACCGATAACAACGAACAAGATGAACGTCTATGATAAAATTATACACCATAGGTTTTACGGGCAAATCTGCCGAAAAATTCTTTACACTTTTGCAAAACAACGCTGTTGAACGCATCGTAGATACGCGTGCCAACAATACGTCGCAACTGTCAGGGTTTACAAAAGCCGATGATTTGGCATTTTTCGCCAAAACCGTAGGAAGTATGGATTACAAACACCAACTGGATTTTGCACCGACAAAAGACCTACTTGCCAACTACCGCAACAAAAAAATTTCGTGGTCAGAATACGAAATTGAATACCTGAATTTGCTCGATATACGTAAAATTGCTAACAAAGTAAATATTGCAGAATTGCATCAAAATTGCTTGCTTTGTAGCGAGCATACGCCTGAACAATGCCACCGCCGCCTCCTTGCCGAATATTTCCAACACCGTTTCAATGACATTGAGATTATTCATTTGACTTAAGTTTTGAGTTTTGGGTTTCAAGTTTTGAGTAACCCAAAACTCAAAATCTAAAACCCGAAACTTAATAATGAGAAAGTTATTTGTCTGCCTTGCAAACAGCCGCAAGTACAGCGGTCGGTGTATTGCAGGTGTCGAGCTACGCTATGGCGCAGACGGTCGTTTGCGTATGGTCGAAAATGCACAACATCAACCGCAATGGATTCGTCCGATTTCGCAAAGTGATTTTGGGGAATTATCGGCGCATTGGGTGCGTCATATTCGTCTCGGAGACCTCGTAGAAGTCGAAATTACTGAGGGGGTCTGCCACAGAAATAGTTATCAGTCAGAGAATGTTTATTTTGAAAAAGACTCAATTAATGTGATCGAAAAATTGCCTTTGACGCATGAACGCCTTGAAAAATTGTCGTTACATGAATCAACACCGCTTTTCGGCAGTCGCGGTTTAGCGATTCCGATTGAGCGCATAGCGGGTTTGTATTCGTCATTGACGTTTGTAAAAATTCAAAATCCAGCTATTCATTGGCGTGATGAAATCGGCGCACGTCCACAAGAGCGTTTAAACTTCACGTATAATGAATGTGAATACAACTTGGCATTAACGGACATTGAGTTTGTTGAAAAGTATATGGCAGACAATGATATTTTGCAAAAAGCCAGTCAAGTCTATCTCACCGTCTCGTTGAGCATGCCTTATGATAGTAAATTGTACAAATTAGCGGCAGGTGTTTTTATGGTTTAGTACCCCCTCAGTATATGATTGATTATTTTGTAATTGTTTGATTTTTAAAGGTTTATAAAAAGTATTAGTTGCATAATAAAATTAAGCATCAAAAAAACAGCACAAATGAGAAACACATTTTTCAAATTGTGGGTGCATGGCATCATTAAAACAGAGCCAGAACATGCCCTCATTTTTCCCGAGTTGGAACCCCTTTTATATCTCGAAATTGAAAAACGATTCATCGAGCAAGGTTGCGAAATAGCGGCTATCGGTGGGCAAGAAGACCATGTTCATTTTCTTTTTGCTCAAAATCCGTTGTTGTCTTTGCATGAGACCATGCGGTTCATTCAAGGTATTTCGGAACGGTGGTATCAGTTGCATGATTTCAAATCTGGTTATTATAAATTTAAATGGGAAGAAGGTTATTGCGCCTATTCGGTCAGTGAATCTAATTTGGGAAAAGTGAGGTTATTCATTGATAATCAATTAGAAATACATCAAAAAATGTTTTTAAAGGAAGAAATTCAATACCTTAATCTCTTGCACAATGTGGATTTACGCGATGAGGAAATTGAAGAAGAAATTAAAGGTTGGAAACAAATATGGGGCGCTCGATTTGCTTTTCATCAAATTGGACAAGACTGGCTTGATGAATACTGAGGGGGTCGAAATTTTGGCATTTTAGAAGGGACGTGTTGCCTTAACAAAAGTGCTTTTATAATACTTAGTGAAAAGGTTGTCCTCACGAACACCTTTACTTGCAGAATGGATGAACATGACTGTATCAGCATCTTTCCTTTCAGTGACAATGCCAACATGATTGATACGCGTACCGCTGTCAGTGACAAAAAAGACTAAATCACCTACTTTGACATCACGGACATTAATTTCACGACCAACTGTCGCCATTTCTGCCGATACACGGGGCAATTTTAAAGATACGGATTGGAACGACAATGTTACTAAACCAGAACAATCCAAACCGTCTTCGGTTAAACCACCGAATTTGTAAGGTGTACCTGTATAAGTACGGGCTGTTTGGACTACGTTTGAAATGGTTCTACTATTATATTTAGTGTTTTCTGTGACTTTGGTAGTGCTTTTTGTTGATGTGTTGTCTTTGTTTTTATTAAAAATACCGCAACCAACCATCCAAAATAAAAGACAAAAGAGAAGGAAACGAGGAAGTTTTTGCATCGGATTTTTTATTTATAAACGTTGAATTGCTAAATTGTGTTTTGACTGTGTTGTTATAGTATTCATAAAGTTTTGAAAATCAATACTTCATGTATAGAATAAACCCCTCAGTAAATAAAACAATTCAGCAATTCAACGGCATCATAATTTACATATCGTCGTTTTCAACACCCGCCATGGTTGCCGTTTTATTCATCAAATAGGCTTTTAAAAAACCTGTGATGTCACCATCCATGACATTGTCGGTCTGGTTCGTTTGATAACCTGTACGATGGTCTTTGACGCGGCGGTCGTCCATGACGTAACTACGAATTTGACTGCCCCATTCGTTTTTCATTTTTTGCGCTTCGACTTTATCGCGCGCTTCGAATTGACGTTGCAGTTCGGCTTCATACAATCGAGATTTCAACATTTTCAAAGCCGTTTCACGGTTCTGAATTTGAGAACGCTCTTGTTGACATTCAACCACAATGCCTGATGGTAAATGTCGCACACGCACAGCAGAGTCTGTTGTATTAACATGCTGTCCACCCGCACCGCTTGAACGGAATACATCCCAACTCAAATCAGCTGGATTGACAATGATTTCAATGGTATCATCAACAACAGGATGCACAAAAACCGATGAAAACGATGTCATTCGTTTGCCTTGAGCATTGAATGGACTCACGCGGACGAGGCGATGCACGCCATTTTCACCCTTCAAAAGTCCATAAGCATTGTCACCTGAAATTTCCATTTCGACTGATTTTATGCCCGCCGCATCGCCATCGACACTGTTGAGTATTGACCACTTGAAGCCGTTGCGGTCTGCCCACATTTTATACATCCGAAACAACATCGCAGTCCAATCGCACGCTTCCGTACCGCCTGCACCAGCATTGATTTCGAGAATACAATCGAGTGCATCTTCGGGTTTGTCGAGGGTTCGCTTGAACTCAATGGCTTCAATCGCTTCCACAGCCTCGTCGTGGGCATGGTCGGATTCCTCCTCTGTGGCATCGCCCTCTTTGTAAAGTTCAAACATGAGTTCGGCTTCATCAATCTTGTTTTGCAAGTCGTTGTAGTCCGAAACTTGTTTTTCGAGCTTTCGCAGCAATTTCATCGTGGTTTGCGCTCGGTCAGCATCACTCCAAAATTCTGGATTGCCCGCCTTGATTTTAAGGTCTTCTATTTCTCTTTCAGCGTTATCGACGTCAAAGATACCTCCTCATTACGCCGAGACGTTCACGCAGAACGCCTAATTGTTCAACAGTCATATTGAAAGTTGTTTAGAATGTGAAATAATAATGGATAATGGATAATGTTTTAGTTAAGATACAGCAGTAAAGATGCGATTATTGCAATGATTGGAACGACTTTGATTGCTAAATTTTTTTTCTTTGTTTTAATTGAGCTTGTTAATATTTTTCCAACTTCGATGGTATCTAAGAGTATTGAATTATATTCTGTTTCACTTAAATAGCCTGAATGAAAAAGTAATTTGAGCCAATACTGTGTTTCCGTTGTTTCCTTGAGTGCTATTGAGAGTTTATGAATAAAATCCAAACCACTTTCAGAATTCAAACTTTCATGTATCATAGCTCCGGGATTAGTCCCAGAGCGAAGAATTTGTTTACTCAAAACATATTCTTTTTTTTCAATTGTAAGATATTGGTAAAGTTTTACAATACGTAAAGCTAAAAGAAATGATTTGTCCAACAGAGGGTTATTTCCCTCATTTTGTTTAGTTTTTTCAAGCATGATTAAGAATTAAATTAAACCCAAAAATTATCCATTATCCATTATCCATTATCCATTATTCAATCAAGCCTCTGCCTTCTTTGCGAATCAAACCGTCTTCTTTCAGTTGTTTCATCAAGCGGTCTAAAATACCGTTGACAAACTCCTTACTTTTGTCGGTTGAATACATTTTGGATACGTCCACGTATTCATTGATTGTTACTTTTGTTGGAATCGTTGGGAAATAAAGCAGTTCGGCAGTCGCCATTTTCAACGAAATCATGTCCACCGCCGCCACGCGTTCAGCATCCCAATTTTTGAGCATTGGTTTGATGATTTCGAGAATTTCAGTGTCATTATTGTACGTTTTGATCAATAATTGTTCGCCAAAAGTAAAAGTCAACTTGTCTTCTTCCGTAAAATCACGAATAAATTCTACATCAGAAGGCATCGCCTTAATCGTTTTTTTTGTCGTGCCAATCACCAAACTGTCGTCGTCAATCCACGAAGCGGAGAAGTCTTCCATCGCTTCATCGAACATTTCACTTTTGTATAAAAACTTATACAATTCCAACAAAACGTGGTGGTCATCTTCCAACGTTGTATCTGGATTCGCTAAATAAGCTTTGTAAGTGTCCGTTTCAAGGAATTTGCGATAAAAAATAGCAATCGTATCGCTGTCAGGGCGACCCGTCATATTGAATTTTTTGACCGCTCTGTCATACGAGCCATGAGCTAAAAAGCCTTGAAGTACCTCGTTACGAAATAGCTTCGTTGTGAATAACTTATCGTTTTCAGTCGGCGTATATTTCGCTCGACGGTTCATTTCGTCACGTTCAGAGTAACGAGCAGTTTCGATAAGTTGTTGAAGATTAAAGAGATAGAGTTCTAACGTGCGTGTGCCGTAAGATTGGTAGCGGCGCAACAAGTCGTTGAGCGAGAGTTCTAAGTCACGGCTTTTAGCATATAAAAGCTGCATGACTTTGATGCGGATGTGTCGTCTTGAGAGCATTCAAAGTACTTTTTTGTAACCGCAAAGATAGTTAATGCCTTTTGAGTTGGGTATATTCTTTAAAAAAAAAAGTGTCTACAAAAATTTAGGACTAATTTTTGCTTGGATTTTTGTCACAATATATTTTTTATTATTCACATAACTAGGTAAGCATGAAACAATTGTCAGCACAAATATTATTTGCCCTTCTTTCAAAAATGCGATTGATACTGAGGGGGGGGGGAACGTATTTTAAGGTGTTAGGTGTAAGGTTTAACGATATGACTAAGATTAATTCTTTTTTTCGTTTGACAGGGTCAATTTTAATGCCGTTTGTTTATTTGATTTTTATGATAGGCTTACCGCTTATTTCATCGGGGCAAACGACCATTACCAAAACTGTCGCCGCCAGCAGCGATGATGCAGAAGAAGCTGTCGCTGGTTCTGGCGCAGGTGCAGGAGTTATGTATCTTGTCAGCACAGATATGGAGTTGGGTAGAGATGATGAGCCTCTTACAACCGGCAATCAGTACGTGGGCTTGCGCTTCGCGGGAATGAACATTCCTGCGGGTGCTACGATAACAGGTGCCTATTTGACCTTCAGGGCAATACCCGCAGATGCCCCGATGACAAATTCAGAAGCGACTTCATTAACTATAAGAGGACATAAGACTGCCAATTCTACTACTTTTACCACGAGTGCATACAATATCAGTAGCCGAGCTTTAACGACAGCGACTGCCAATTGGGTGCCAACGACATGGACAACTGGTTTGGATTATAACTCTCCGAGTATTGTTTCCATCATTCAAGAAATTATTGGACAAGGGACATGGGTATCGGGGAATGCGATATCTATTATTATCAATGGAACGGGTCATCGCTCTTCACCAGCTTATGACAGTGACCCGGCAAATGCTGCGAAATTGGTAGTTACCTATACAACGTCTTATCCGGGTGGTGTAACAGGTGCATCCATTTGGTTAAAAGCCAATCAAGGTGTGACGACTGGCAGTACGATGACGTGGGCAGACCAATCAGGTAACAGCCGGAACGCGATACAGTCCACCTCTGCTAATCAACCAGCACTTGCGAGCAATGTATTTAACTTTAATCCAGCACTTCTATTCAGTGGTTCGAATTATATGCCACTGCAAAATTTGGCAGGTTTGCCCACAGGTGCAGCACAGGTGGAAGAGTTTGCAGTTGCCAACCATGTGAATACTGCGGGGGGCTGGTCACATATTTTGTCTTATGGTTCGGGCGCAACGAATCAGATGTTTAGTATGGGTAAACAAAATGCAACAGCGAGTGCAGGTACCATGCTATATACCAACGATGCCATCAGTTCAACAACAGAATTTACGAATGGTGCAGCCGTTTTACTCGATGGAAAATACACAGGTACACAAGGCATTATTTCGACTTATGGCGTGCAAAAAGGTACTATAACGGCTACGGGCAATAAAACAACGGTTGCTGGCAATGTGGGAGCAGACCCTGTGGCGGCATCTCTATGGAATGGTAATATTTCAGAAATCATTGTCTTTCCTACCAACTTGAATACGACGCAAACGCGTCAAGTCAATTCTTATTTGTCCTTAAAGTATGGTATTACGCTTGACCAAACTTCTGCTCAAAACTATATCGCATCGGACGGTACAACCACTTATTGGAACGGTACGACGAACAGCGGATACAAAAATAATATTGCGGGTATTGTGCGAGATGATTATTCTGCATTGAATCAGAAACAATCAAAATCGGTCAATTCGGGTTTGCAAGTTGTCATTGGCAACGGCAACACGATTGCTGTTGACAATGCGTCGAATACCAATAATTTTTCAGTTGATAAATCTGCCCTTGTTTGGGGCGATAATGGGGGTTCTGTATCGGCATGGACATCAACAGGTGCGCCTTCTGCAAGCCAAATTGTCGCGCGGACTTGGAAAGTGCAAGAAACAGGAACGGTTGGTTCGGTAAAAATAAGTGTGCCTGACAACAGCGGTACAAATGGTTTACCTGACGAGGGCAACAATAACGTTTATTTATTGGTGGATGCCGATGGCAATTTTAGCAGTGGCGCAACAATTGTAGGTATGGCACTGAATGGGACAAATTGGGAAGCCAATGTGGATTTTACCGATGGTCAGTTTTTTACTTTTGCTTCTATTACTTATGCACCTGGTGGTGTATCCACGAATTTATCCCTCTGGTTGAAAGCGGATAGAGGTACAAGCACAAATACTGAGGGGGCTACTGTTAGTAATTGGACGAATTCTGCACCCGGCGGACAAGCTTGCACAGCATTAACGGGTTCTCAACCCTTGTATCGGATTTCAAGTTCCAATTATAATTTCAATCCTTTGCTCAAATTTGGGGGTGCGAGTGATTATTTCACGGCACCCAGTAACTTCGGAGTAGCAGGTACGAGCTCTTTTAGTGCTTTTGCGGTCAGTCGGCGTGCGACTGATAATACAGTTGATATGTTGTTGGGAGGTAGTACAAGTGGCGCCAATACTTTTGGTTTTATGATACACAGTAATGACCTAACAGTTCTCGAAGCACAAACCATAGGCACTAAAACAGGAGCTAACACATCGGCATTGGCAGGGATTGGGACCATCAAAGGAATGGTTCGTTCTGCCAGCGATACTTGGAAAATTTACCACAATGGTACGGCTGATGGCACAACGGGTGGTATCTCAGGTTTTGGTGGAACATTGACGACCTCTAATTTGAATATTGGTGCAGGCGAAGGAACTCAAGGCTATTTTGATGGTGATATTGCAGAAATTATCATCCATTCGGGGGCTTTATCCACAACAGAAGTAAGTAAAATAAACGCTTATCTCGCTATTAAGTATGGTATTACGCTGGACCAAACATCTGTTCAAAACTATGTAAACAGCACCGGAACTGTGATATGGGATGCCAGTATAAACTCAACAAATAAAAATAATGTTACGGGCATTGGACGCGATGATGCTTCTGGTTTGAACCAAAAACAATCTAAATCCATCAATACGGCTTCGGCTTTGGTAACTATTGGCAACGGCAATACGATTGCGGCTTCCAATATGGCGAATACCACTAATTTTGCAACGGATAATTCTTTTTTGATTTTTGGTGATGACGGAGCTGCCAATGCATGGCAAATCACGGAAGCCCCTATCGGAAGACAACGCCTTAGCCGCGAGTGGAAAGTGCAAGAAGTGGGAACAGTCGGTTCGACCATAATTCAAGTGCCTGCCAATAGTTCATCATTGACCGCAAAATTGCCCGTTGCAGGGGCGGCAGTTTATCTGTTGATAGACGATGATGGCAACTTTTCAAATGGTACAACGGAAATACCTATGACCCTGAATGGTACGAACTGGGAGGCTAATATAGACTTTAACAACGGGCAGTTTTTTACTTTTGCAACCAGTTGCACTTTTTCATTAACAGGGACACAAACCAATGTTATGACGTGTTTCGGTGACGCAACGGGAACGATAACGCTGACTGCTTCGGGTGGCACTGCGCCTTATACTTATGACTGGGCTGATATTGCAGGCGCAAATGATGCAAAAGACAGAACGGCTTTGATTGCAGGCACCTATACAGTTTCTGTAACGGATGTGAACAACTGTCAAGCTGTAGCCAGTTTTACCATAACACAGCCAACCGCTGTTAATATTTCAATGGCAGTAACGGATGAGATTCCGACGGGTGCTGGCAATGGGGCAATAACATTAACTATGTCGGGTGGGACAAGCCCTTACACCTATAATTGGGCTGATATTCCGGGTACTAACAACCCTATGAATCGTTCATCACTTACCAGTGGAACATACAACTTAACCGTTACAGATAATAACGGTTGTACGGCTTCAGCTTCTGCGACGGTTAACGCGATTGCTTTTGCTAATAAACAACTTTATCTTTCTGACCCAGCACAAGCACTGGATAGAATTGACCCTGTTGCCACAGCCGACGCAACAACAAGTTCAACCCCCCCCCTCAGTATAACAAGTGCTGTAGCGATTGATGCGATAAGTACCAACTCTTCGAATAACCCCGGTTCTACTACTTTCAGCGTATCACATACGACAGGTACAGGTTATAATCGTTTGATGCTTGTCGGTATTTCACAAAAAAACAAATTAGTAACGGGTGTGACCTATGGCGGCATACCGCTCAATTTGGAAGGACAGGTTATTTCAAACGGCAATGCCAGAATACACCTTTATAGTTTAGTTAATCCACCTTCAGGAACGGCAAATGTCGTTGTCACTTTAAGTGCAAACCCTGATAAAGGTATTGTTGTGGGTGTCACAACCTTCACAGGTATTAACCAAACAAACCCTTTAGGAACTTTTGCTGGAACAGAAGACAATACTGCAGCACCTTCTATAAGTGTCGCCTCTGCAACAGGTGAATTGGTGTATGATGTCGTCGCTTTCAGAAATGAGACCCTTTCCGTCGGTTCTGGTCAAACGCAATCATGGAATATCGCCACAGGTGGTGAAATGTATGGCGGTGGTAGTACTGAACCCGGGGCATCTTCTGTTTCAATGAATTGGACGGCTTCAGCAAGTCAAGATTGGGCAATAGGTGCTATATCCATCAAACCAACACCATTGGCAACAAATACAACTTTTACACAAAACCCTGTTCTATGTAGTCCATTGACTATTAAATCAGGACAAACAATAACGGTAACAAACTATATCACAGTGCTTAACGGCTCAATGCCCGCTTCACCTAATATAACGGCTGTTTTGAAATATGGCGCAACAAATATTATTACACTCAGTAATCCCACATATAATAGTGGTACAGGTATATTGACTTGGACGGGTACAATTGGCTCAGATGCCACTGTGCCGGCAGGACAAGCAATAGCTCTTCAAATTACAGCGGCACAAGCAGGTGTCGTTTTTAGAATAGATTACGACAGCCAGACCAAACCCTCTAAAATCAATTTACCTGTTACAACATATATTGATATTTCAACGTATGCCGTTTACAATGCTGCTTATCCTGGGGGTAGTATTATCACCAATGCAGCTGGCGGTACGACAGTTTATCCACGAGTCATAGTGACCGACCCTTTTGGTTTTAGCGATATAACGGGGCTTAATATTACAATTACACCGCCCGGTACGACTGTCGCTGCCACTACGGTTGCTACTGCGGGGTGTACACGAACTTATGAATATACATGGGTGACACCTTCAACACTTGGGACATATAGTATTCCAGCTACTGCCAAAGAAGGTTACGAAAACACCGTTGTGAATGTAAAACCTCTTACGTTTGATATTTGTACACCTACGATTGGCACACCTGTATTTAGCTTAGGCGCAACCTCTACAAGGTGTAATGCCGCTGGAACGGTCAATTATGGGGCAACCTCTACGAATGCAACAGGTCTCACTTACAGCCTTGATGCCCCGAGTTTATCGGCTGGAAATACCATCAATACAACCAATGGCGATGTGACTTTTACTTCAACATGGACAGGAACTTCAACAATTACTGCCACTGCGACAGGTTGTGGTGGACCTAAAACAGCGACGCACACGGTCACAACGACCCCCTCAGTATCAACGCCTGTTTTTGCATTGGGTACAACCTCAACACGTTGTCAAGGGGCGGGTTCGGTCACTTATACGGCAACTGCATCGAGTACGACTGGTATCACTTATACGCTCGATGCAGCGAGTATTGCAGGCGGCAATAGCATTGTAGCTGCCACAGGCGTTGTGACTTATGCAGCAGGTTGGAGTGGTACGACGACAATTACTGCAAGTGCAGCAGGTTGTAGTGGACCAACAACGGCTACTCATACTGTAACAATCACCCCCTCAGTAGGAACACCCACTTTTGCAGTCGGAGGTTCCTCGCGTTGTGCGTTGACAGGAACATATACGGCAACGGCAACAAACACAACAGGTATCACTTACAGCCTCGACGCAACGAGTTTAGCCGCGGGATGTACCATTAACTCTGTTACGGGAGCGGTAACCTATCCATCTACATGGACAGGTACGAGTATCATTACGGCGAGTGCCGCGGGTTGTAACGGACCTACAACAGCGACAAAATCTGTTTCTGTTTCTCCTCTTTGCTCTCCCGTCGCTGTCACAGACTATGGGATAGGCTCTGGTGGTTCTCCTCTTGTTGTTAATGTTTTGGCAAATGATTTTGACTTAAACAACAACATCAATGTGGCTTCTTTGAGTGTCCAAACACAACCCACTAATGGAACAGCACTCATTTCTGGTGGGCAGTTGGTCTATCTGCCGAATGGCTCTTTTTCGGGTACGGATAGTTTTACTTATCGTATTTGTGATAACACATTTATACCCCTATGTGCGACAGCCAAAGTCTTCGTGACGATTGACCCGACCATTTACGATGCTTGTGCCGAAGCAACGCAACGCCACGTTTATTATATACCATTTCCCGAACAAGACGCTCGGACAGCACTTTTGGCTTCGCAAAACACAGGATTGACGATAACCAATATCAGAACCATCATCAGCCTTAAAATGCCGTACCCAAATATGGTTGTTACATGGGACCATTGGGAAGATGGTTATGAAACGGATATAAATAACCCTATTCAATCAACGACCCAAGTTTGGGGTGACGGGAATCCCTTCAATGGTATTGCTCCAGGTTATTCCAATGATATTATTCCATCAGGGGGAAGTATCGTATTTGATAACACAATACCCGCCAACCCAAGGGTGTCGTCTAATGTCTTTTATGATGGCAAAGACAAAATTGTATCTTCGGGTCTGATAACCGTAACACAAGCCATGGGAGAGCCTGCAACAATAGGTCTTCAATGTATGAAATCGAATGTGACACCCTCTAATGATTTTGGAAAATCATTTACTATTCCTGTTGGTCAGAATTACCCAAGCCAAGACTTTGCTTATACTGCCTTATTTGTGAGAGCATCAGAGAACAATACGACCATCAATATTGATAAAGATAACAACGGTACTTTTGAAACGACGACCGTATTAAACGAAGGACAATCCCTTTTAGTCAACGGTGGTGTTCTCAATGGTGCGATTGTAACCAGTTCAGCACCAATAGGCGTTGACGTTCACTTTGGAGGTATTGACGGTTATTCGAGTCGTGAAATACCCATTTTCCCATCTTCTTGGTATTCAAATACTTATTATACACCCGTTCCGACCACTCAGTCCCCGGATACAGCCGTTGTCATGTTATACAATAGTCTTAATCGAGCTATCACCATCAATTGGACTTCGGGTGCGCCTTCAAGTGGGTCCATTGTTTTGCCCGCTAAAACGGTTGTCCGTTTCCCTTTAGCTTTGTCTGCAACGGCTGCCTACAAATTTGTCAACCCAACAGGTGAATCATTTACAGCGATTGAAATCGTAGACTCATATACGCCACCTTCGGGCGGAAACAGCGGTTCAACCTACGACTGGGCTTTCAATTTGATATCGGAAGCGCGTTTGACGACTTTTTCATCTGTTGCTTGGGCACCAGGTTCTACAAATGGCACAGCGAACGGTAATCCTGTTTGGGTCACTCCCGTTGCCAATACAACGATTTATGTCAAATACAATGGTGCCATATTAAGTAGTGGACCATTAAGCCCCTGCGGATTAAACTATGATGTGGCGATTCCATTGAGTGCTTTGAAATATGTCAAGCTATTTGATTCAGATAATGACCAAAGTGGATTAGCCGTTTTCACTTGTGATGGTACAAAAATCGCTATGGTTTATGGGGAAGACCCTGCATCTTCTGGTATAGCTAATCCTTATTGGGATGTCGGTTCGACTATGCAGCCATTATGCGGAACGAAATTGCTATTTGCCAACGACGACCATGCCTTGACGTTGACCAATCAACCTGTGACCATTTCTGTTTTGAACAACGATATTGGCTTTTTAGCGACCCTCGACCCAGCTTCTCTAAACAATTTAGGTTTGCGCCAACCTGCCAATGGTACAGTCACGCTCAACGCCAACGGTACGATTCTTTATACGCCTAACCCTGGTTTTCAAGGTACAGATGTTTTTGAATACAGTATCTGTTCAACACCTTCTATTGTCTGCGATTTCGCAACCGTTTACGTAACAATCAATTCATGTCCTTTACCAAATGACCAAAACAGTATTTCAGGACAAGTTTTTTTAGATAGAAATAAAGACGGCTTAAATAACGACACGGGTACTGGATTTGCCGGCGCAAAAGTTTATCTCTATTTAGACGGTAACTGCAACACAACAGCAGAAACAAATGAGTTAAGAGATTCTGTTACTGTTGACAGTTCAGGTAGTTATCAATTCATACAATATCCAAGAAAAATTGTCAGTGATGATTTTGATGCTGCTGATGGCACAAGTACCTGTGCATCGGGTACTGACGGAACGGTGGCTTGGCTCACCAATTGGGTGGATGCAGGAGACCCCTCAGTAGGGTTTTGCGTGACACCTGCACAAACAGAAGCCAATACCGACGTTGAGATTTTTAAAGATGGTGCATTCACGAATGCACTAAGACTTGATGATGCCAATAGGTCTGCCACACGTCAACTCAATACCAGTGGTGCTTCTTATTCTTTTCTAAGTTTTTCTTATCGAAGAGCCTCTGCAACATTAACATCAGGAAAAAACATCCTCGTTCAAGCCTCTACGAATGGAAGTGCTTTCACCACCATTTATACGATTACGGGGGATGGTACAACTGATGCAACTTATCAGAATGTCTATAATTTAGACCTTAAACCTTATGTAGCGACAAATACGTATATTCGTTTTGCAACCAACGCGCTTGTTGCGGAAGGAGATTTTGTTTTTATTGACGATGTTTCAATCACTTATTTGAAATATCCACAATGCTATATCACCAAAATTGCCCCTTCTTCCATTCCTGCAAATCATTATGTCACGACTGTATCGCAAAGAAATACAACCATGACTGCCGGGGGGACCTGTATCTCTTCTTTTGATTTTGGGATGACTAAAAACAGTATCAGCGTTAGCGGTACACTTTACAACGATGCCAATGGGCTTTCCGATGGACTTGTGAACGGTACAGCTTTCGGAAACCCTTCTGGTACAACGGTTTATGCCTATTTGGTGGACAGCACAGGTAAAGTAGCCTTCAAAACAACAGTTAATGCGGCAACGGGCGTTTATGCCTTCCCATTAGCCGATGTAACAACAAACTATACATTGCGCTTATCAACCGCTGATTCTGCACTTTATACATTAGCACCAACAGCCGTTTACCTTCCGACAAGGTGGGTAAGCGCAGGCGAGTTTTTTGGAACGAACAACCTTGCAGGCACAGGGGTTGAATCAGGTGCACCCAATTCAGCCATTGCCGTTGGCACGAACTTAGCCAACGTAACGGGTGTCAATATGGGTATCCAACAAGTCAATGCCGGACCAGACAGAGCCACTTGTCAATTTGGCACTGTGACGATGGCAGCATCCACTACGCCAGGTACATGGACGGCTGATGGTGGAAATCCAGGTACTGCAACGATTACGACACCGACATCCGCCACCACGACCATTACCAATTTCAGCAATGCGGGTACATATACTTTTCTCTGGACGAACAATGGAATCAGCGATACTGCCCTCGTCGTCGTGACAGCGAAACCCGATGCGGGCTTAGACAAAGCCATTTGTTATAGAGCCAATGCCCCTTTGACGGGCATCAACCCTTCAACAGGTACTTGGACAGCGCAAGCTGGCAACCCCGCAGGTGCCACTTTGAGCAGTACTGTTGGCGGTGTAGCGACGGCTGGTTTTATTGCTGCGCCTGTTGGCAATTACAATTTCATTTATACAGCCGCAGGTTGTACAGATACATCAAGGGTAACAGTTACTTCTGCAGTTGCTGTTAGCGGTACACAAGTAAATGTGGATTGTTTCGGTAATGCCACAGGTTCAATTAACATCACTGCCTCTGGTGGCACTGCGCCTTACACCTACGATTGGGGTGACTTGGCAGGGACAAATGACCCCGAAGACCGTACTGCTCTCACTATAGGAACATATTCTGTTACGGTAACAGATGCGAATCTTTGTACGGCAACAACCAATTTCACAATTACCCAACCCGCTGCAATAGCCATTAGTACACAGCCATCTAATATTACAGAATGTGTGGGTGGCACAGTTGCCTTAACTGTTGCCGCAAGTGGTGGCACAGGCAGTTTGGTATACCAATGGGAAAGCGCTTCTGCAGTCGGTGGACCTTTTATCCCTGTAAGTGGTGCAACTTCATCGAGTTACACCCCCCTCAGTACAG
>JAYVFS010000010.1:0-58372 GCA_043772905.1 Saprospiraceae bacterium
ACATACCACGTATTTTGTGCCACATCAGAAGGGTCTATAATAATGTCTTTTGTCCAATATTGCATTCCCGCATCCGATACATCAGTCCAAGCATTTGTCGTTGGATTATAGATAAAAACGCCTGAACTTGCTGTAAAAGCTGTCGTCCGTCGCCCCGAATAAGTCGCTACCAATTTGCCATCATTCAAGACAACCAAACTGGCAGGATGCCCCTCAGTACGTGGCGGATTGGGCAATTTTGTCCATGTTGCAGCAGCAAAACTGTTGGCATTTGCTGTCATCCAAACACCGCCTTGACCCGTTCCTGCACCATAATGAATGACAGAAGCATACAATTTATTGGTATTCGTTGGGTCAAGCGCAAGCCAAAAAACGGGATGACTGAATACTTTCATATCTATCCAATTCGCCCCGCCGTCAGTCGAATAAGTCACTTTGCCATTTCCGTCCGTTGCATCTAATTGAGCATCAGCAAGTCGGGTGCTTTGATACATATCGTGGATGTTTGAAGTGGCTGAAAATAAGGTATTTGTCGTCGGATTTTTAACTATCCGATAGGTCGAATTACCCGCATTGCCTGTGTAGTTAAAGCCCCAAGTTACACCCCCGTCAGTAGAACGAATGCCGCGAATGTCTGAATAACAGGCGAAGAAATTATTGGCATCTTGAAAATGAATTTGCCAAGCAGTTGTGTTTTCCAAACCGATGCTGTGGTAGGCTTTTTTCGTCGGAGTGGCGGCATTTGCAGGGTTTTGGTCAGCCGATGAAATATAGGCTTGTTGCCATGTATTGCCACCGTCTGCCGTTTTATGGATAAAACCAAAATCGCCAAAAATAACTTTATTCGCATTGTTTGGTGCAACAGCAATGCCAAAGCAGGTTTCGCCATAAGACCATTGCCTGTCGCCACTTTGTCCACTCCAACCCGTTGTTATATTTTGATTATTGGTGCTTTTAAAAACCTTTGTCCACGTCGTCCCTGCATCGGTTGTTTTATAGACCAAAGGGGCACTCAACGCATTGTCTTTTCCTGCCAAATAAACGGTGCTGATATTGTTGTTTGCCATGCCAACATACATCAAAAAATCATTAGAAAAATTGATACCTGTTGACTTTGAAACCCATGTATTTGTGCCTGTCGGATTGTAGTCGAGGGTATAAACACCTTTTGAAAACTGATAATTGTCCCACGGCATGATACCATTATAAGTGCTTGAAGATGTAGATGTTATGCAAAAAAAACGTGTCGTCGTGCCGACTTTTGCGGCAGAAAATTGCCAAATCCCTTGACCTGTTGGAAAGCCCGTTGTACTGAGGGGGGTAAAATTCGTTCCACCATTTGTGGATTGAAAAAGCCCTTCATTTGTCGCAATGACAATGGTATTTCCATCAAAAAAGACACCTGAAACGATTAATCCAACACCATTATTGGCGGCAGTTTTGACCAAAGAAAACGATGCCCCACGATTATTTGTGAAGTAAATAGCCCCATAATAACCCATGATAAAACGGTCTGGATTGGCATAATCTGCCTTCAAAGTATAGACCTTTTCGCCCGTCAAAGGATTACTCGGAAGGGGAGTCCAAGTCGTACCACCGTCGAGTGTTCGGACAGGATAACCATTGTTACCGTCATTAAAAACAGAATAAGCGATGAGCGGATTGGACGTAAATTCATACGTTGAGGTATTAAAAACTTGCAGTTTTGAAAAATGTAATTGCGTATAACTCGCTCCAAAATCGGTTGTGTGAAACAATTGGCTCATATCGCACGACACATAATATTCATTGTCGTTTGCAGGATTGATGGTTGGAAAAAACAATGCACCACCACCACCTACGCCCCGTGGAGAAAAACTTGTCGGCTGTGCGAATAAGCCAAAAGCATTTGATAGAAAGAGGATGTAAAAGAGGATTTTTTTCATTTTAGTAAATCGGTTTAGATAGTTTTATACATAAAACGGACTAAATACTGAGGGGGTATGTTAGAGGAGCTTTTAAATGCTCCTCTAACCTATAATCCTATTTGAAAAAAAATCATTTTGACTGTGCTGCCATCCACTCCATAATGGTAACAGGTTTTCCATTCAATTTTACAGGCGTACCATCATAATCCAATTTTGCATGGTTGGCGTGCGAATATATCCACGACCAATGCCCATTGAAGTAATAATTTTCACCACCATAAAAACCCGAAAGGTCCACAACATGGTCATAAAAAGTAAAGTGAACGTTTTTTGCACCTGCTTTTTTCAAGCGTTCATATACGGGTACGATAGTATTTTCGGGTTTAGTTGTCCCATCATCTTTTGATTGAATAAACCATATCGGCACGTTGCGAATACTGCTCATTTGTTGGTCAGTAATGTACTGCGATTGATACGCCAAAGCACTGATAAAACCCGCCGCAAAATAATTCGGGTCTTTCAATATCAACTTCAAAGACATATAGCCACCATTGGAGCAACCGCCGATATAGATGCGCTTTTTGTCAATATCTGGGTGTTTATTGACGAAATCTTTAATCAACGCCATCAAGCCGACATTATATACATCTTCTTCACTTCCAGCCTGCATAACACCTGCCTTGTTGTGCATCCATGCGCCCGGACACTGAGGGGCTAAGACATATGCGCCGCCGAAATATGCCTGAATCTCATCAGAAGCATAATTGGTTACTTTGTTGCCAATAATGGCAATTGAAGGGTCAGTGCCGCCTTCTCCACCGCCATGCAGCCATATAATTAAGGGTGCTTTTTGCGCTTTATTTTTAGGTGTAAAAAAGCCATAAGACATGGTTTTACCTGCTTCATATTCATATTTGCCCGATAGGTCGAAGTCATCTAAAAGCGGTCTGATGCGCCCTTTTTCTTTATTCCAAACGGTATTGTTTTTCGTATTGGTAATGGTCAGTTTATAGTCAATCCAGTTATTTCCTCTACATTTTCCACTTGGAGAGTATTGAATCGGCGAACCCAAAGGCATATTTGGGGCTACTGCCAATATCAAAGTAGCGTGTGTTCCCTCTTTGACTCTATTACCTTGAGCATCTGAAATATAGGCATAAATCACCGTGCGGCTGCCACTTTTTTGCGCTTCGGGAATGGATGAACAGTCTGAACTTCTGTCAACTGTAACGGTGAAATTTTTAAAATCCACCAAAGTGTCTTTTGAGTCCAAACTCAATATCACCTTACTGATATTGGGTCCCCAATCATAGCCTTCTACAACAAGCGTGTACTCGTTTGAAGCAAAAGCACTCGTAACACTCCATAAAAACGTGTTTAAAAACACGATGACCAACATTTTTTTTAAAGAAGGTATTTTCATAATTGTTTGTATTTTAATCATTTAAAATCTATTTTATACTGAGGGGGGCTATTTCAGGTTTGGGATTTCGGTAACGTTCCGAAATCCCAAATCCGAAACCGTTTAATACCCAAACTTTTTATCCCAACCATAAATTTGAAGGGAAGTCAAGCCTGAGTGCAAAGCTGCCCTTGTTTTGGCTTCTTTTTCCTCGCGTGCTTTGGCTTTTTCAATCGCTTCTTCAATTCTATCCTTTGGAATAACGACGACACCGTCTCTATCGCCAACGATAAAATCACCAGGATTAATCGTCACTTCGCCAATCGTAATAGGCTCGTTGAGGCTGCCTTCGGGGTCTTTTCCAGTGCCTTTTATACATAATCCTCTGCAAAAAACGGGAAAACCCAGAGCCTTGATTTCGTCCGCATCACGCACACAGGCATCAATCACTAAGCCTGCAACGCCTTGTTTCATCGCTCCCGAAGTCAATAAATCACCCCAATAGCCTGCTTCGTAGCCGCCTGAACAGTCCGCTACAATGATGTCACCTTGTTTGGCGTAAGCATAAGCGCGGTGAAAATTGATGTTCATATAGGCTTTTGCCTTGACCGTATAGGCGGGACCGCAGATTTTCATGCCTTTATGCAATGGCTTAATTTCAAAAGGCAAGTTGCCAGTTTGCCCCAATGCTTCATGGAGTGTTGCTGTTGAAAATTGGCTTAATTCTTTTATAAAATCCATACTTCTCTTGATTTAACATATAACCACAGTAGTACACATATCTTTCTTTTAAAAAAATTATCTGTACTACAGTGGTTATATGTTTTAAAATTACACTAACGATTTCCGCGCTTCTCCGTCAGGATTGTTCACCAATGCCGATGTATCATCTAAAATCATCGTTTCGCCGTTTTGTGTTGTATATGCCTTCCAAGAAGGCAAGCCGCCGCCGTTTGGATTGCCGGTTTTGACAAAATTGAGGAACGATTTTGACATTTTTTCGGACAAAGCTTTCGGACGTTTGCCACCGCCTGTATGAGTCAGCATCAAATCGGTATTATAAAACCAAAAACAAATATCACTGCAATGGAATGACCGCATCCGATTGTCAAAAAGAGGTGGTTGCCAACCAAACCAAGCGAGATAAACGGGTGCTTTTTTCTGCGAAACTTTTGCGTCGGCAACGGCAACCGCATTTTTACGATTGGAAACTATCATAGACCACAATTCAATCGGACGGGCTTTTGGGAAGTTTTTGGCATAAGCTTCAACGATTTCACTTGATTTATCGCCAAAACGGGGCTTAATTTTTTCTTTTACTTCTGCCAATGAGATGTTTTCTAAAGTCGCATCTGTTCTGCTCGGACTTTGCTCATTGAAAGTTGAGCAAATCATCAAAGGAATATCGGCTGAAAAGTGATTGGCATCGCTGAAAAATGGTTTATCGTTCAGGTATTCACCATCTGAAACAGGCGAAAAGCCACCCCTCAGTATATTAAGTCGTTTGGCTTCATCTGCCATTTTATCAACAGCACGATTGGCAATATCAATATATTCTCGCCACGGAATTTGTTGCAATTTTTCGATTTCACCTTGTTTCAAGCCTGCTTCTTCCATGACTTTCTGCCCTAATTTTTCCCCATATTCTTTGTTAACGCCTGCCAAAGAGCCACCACTCAATACCACGCCTTTGTGAAATAAGCCTTTTGCAGAAGGCATATTCATAAGCGTTGTGACTTTTGAGCCGCCGCCTGATTGCCCCATGATGGTGACGTTATTCGGGTCGCCGCCAAAATTAGCGATATTATTTTTCACCCATTCGAGTGCGGCGACTATATCCAAATTGCCTACATTACCCGAAGCAGCATGACCACCTGCCGTTTTCAAATGCGTATAACCCAATGCACCCAAACGGTGATTGACCGAACAAAACACGACATTCCCGAATCGTGAGAGGTTTTCACCATGATAACCATCTTGTTCAATCGCACAACCATTGACAAAACCGCCACCATGCAACCATACGATTACAGGACGTTTTTGCATATCCAACGAAGGTGTCCAGACATTTAATTTCAAACAATCTTCCGACACATCATCGTAATTCCAATGGTCAACAAATGAGGCATACACATTGGCGTATCGTTTTTCCATGATTTGTGGTGCCGAATTGCCCCACCAAACGGTTGGTCGTGTTTCTGTCCACGCCGTAGGTTTTTGGGGCGGCATAAACCGGTTTTTGCCCGATGTATCCGCACCGTAAGGAATACCGAGAAAGGTTTGGATACCCCTCAGTATAAAACCTCGAACCTTACCATATTCTGTATTTGCAACGGCTATATTATCGCCGACGAACAGAATTTGGTCATCATTTGCTACTTTTTGAGAGTCAGAAGGTGTGATGGTATTTGCCATTGTTGATGTAGAAACGCCTAAGCCCGCTACGCCAACGCCTAATGATTGGATAAAATTTCGTCTTGTTGATGCCATGATTTTTGATTTTTATTGAATGAAAAATTGAATAAACAATTCTCAAAAATAGCAATACCTTAAAGATTAATAGAGCGAAACCTGAAAAATGACACGTGTTAACTACGTACAGCTCAAAATACTCGACAAGGTGTATTGCCCCCCTCCGTATTTTCCTTAAAAAATACTCGCTGTCACTCGTGGCACTTGGCTTTGATGTGCTTCTGCATATTTAATGTCCTTCTTTCCCGAAATACGCCGTGCATGATTCGCTCTGCGCGAAGCCAATTCAGCGTAATAATCTTTCAGATAATTCTGTGCGCCCATACAAGCCATAGCGGCTAATTTTTTTTCAAAGACTGAACTTATATCTATAAAAGTATCAGGCATAAAACCTGACAGTTCAGGTTGATGTGGCTCAAAAGAATACCAAGCGGGCGGGTCAATATTCTTAAATGCACTTGGCACACCCGCGCCTGACGACAACAAACGCGCGCGTTGCACCGCTTGAAAAGCCAACGGGTGGTCGGGATTAAAAGGGTCTTTTTCGCTGTGCGTTAAAATAACTGTTGGTTCGAAATTGCCAATAATATTGGTCAGTTGTTCGATGCGTTCATCTGTCAACAGCATCGGATAGTCGCCCCAATCTAAAAACTGAATAGGTGTACCAATAATATCAGCTGCCTTTTGCGCTTGTTCGTGGCGAATGACTTTAACGCTTTCAACACTGCGTTTGGGGTCTTGTTTCCACAACTCACCTGATTCGCCACGCTCGCCATAGGACATGGCGATGACCAAAGTTTCTGCGCCTTCTTCAAGAGCTTTCGCAATCGTTCCTGCACTGCGCCAGACGAAATCGCCTGAATGTGCGCCTATCACTAAGAGTTTTTTTTTCATTATTTTAGTTTTTTACAAGCCCTTTAAATATCGTCTCAATATCTTTTTTGATAACCACCGACCTGCCAACAGGACTCCTTCAATGGCACTTGTAGCGTGAATATCTTTCAAAGGGTTGGCATTGAGCAAGATTAAATCGGTATTTGCGCCCAGAGATTTTGGAAACTAAATCATCTAAACAAACAAAAGTATCAATGTCAACACAATACCGCCAATGGTAAAGTACATCCCTTTTTTAAAGGTCGAGGTACTGGGCATAAACATCCAAAAAGAAGAAATTACAAAAAACAATAAAGAAATACCAAAAAAGATATTGAAAAAGAAAAGCGGGTCAGCACTTTTTGCTTTATGAAGATGCGTCATTTTATCTACAAAATAAGGCAGTTCTTTAACCGTATAATTGGCTGTACCTGTACTCTTATCGTAAGTTCCATTTTTAAAATAGAGCGTATTGCCCTCCTCTTTGTCAATTTTTAAATCCCTCATTTGCAATAGTTTACCTAATTCGTCGGGTTGTGCGTTGGATTTAAGTTGTTTTGTTACTTGTTTTTCATGCTTTAAAAAATCAGTGTCTCGAAATATCATGATAACACCGCTAAGGGCATAAACTGTCATAATACCCACTAAAAAAAAGCCCAAATAACGGTGAATAACCCGCATCCAGAAAGAAAAAGTTTGATTGCTCGCCATGTTTTTAAATATTAAGATTGAAATAAAATTATGATTAAATGAATATTGAAAATTATAAATCTTCAGGCATCGGAGTTCCACGCGTATGGAAACTTTCCACTGTTTGTAAACCCCATGCTTGCCCTTTTTTACGCTCCTCTTGATTCCATACAATTGTTTGATAATCAGGGTCTAAGACCAAACGGGCTGTCGGATTCGCAATTTCGATGCGGTTGCCACCCGGTTCATAGACATAGAGGAAAAACGTCTGCTGGATGGCGTGTTTATGTGGCCCCGTTTCTATGAAAATGCCATTTTCCAAGGCAATATCGGCAGCAATCAAGACTTCTTCACGACTGTTTACGGCATACGTCAAATGATGAAATCTGCCTTGCATGCCCGCAATATGGTCGCCCGTAACTGCTAAATCGTAGGATTTTGAATTGACGGAAAACCAAGCACCTTTCACGTCATTTTCATTAAAAATAATGGTTTCAGTCAGTCTTCCACCGAGATAATTAAGTTGAAAATCCCGAAAAGCTGCGACATCAGGCGCTAATAAATTCAAGTGGTCTAGCCGCCTAACGTTGATTCCTCTTGCGGGAAATTTAGAAGCGGTATTTTTCAGTGCCGAAACTTGACCGTTTTTTGCTTTATATTTGTCTGATTCAAAGTAAATTTCAGTCAAATGCCCGCTTGGCATACGGAATTGATAGGTTTTGCCATGCCCTAAGTCCCCCTCAGTAAAACCGATGCCCAAGCCCGTTTTTTCAATCATTTTGGCTTTTTCTTCTAACAAATCCGCATGGCGTAACCGCCACGCATAATGCCCGATACCGGCGTGCTTATGCGCTGTGAGTTTCAAAGTATGGTGTTCATAATCATCATACGCGCGTAAATAGACCGAATCGCCCTGTGTGTCGCTGATAGACATACCCATTATGTCGGTGAAAAAACGGGTGCTTTCGTCGAGTTTTGGTGTCAATAATTCAACATGTGCGAGGTGAGCAATATCCCAAATGATGTTTTTCATATCTTTTTAATTAAACGGCTTAATTATTAAGGGATTCTTTTACTTGATTTCAGGCGATTTTATCATAAAAGTGGCGATACCTGCCAAAAGTGTCGGTATCGCAAAAACTATAAAATTTGCGGTCATGGACAAACCCGCTCCTATCAAAATGCCGCCCAGTAAGGGGCCAACTATGCCGCCCAAACGCCCTGCACTCATCGCAAAGCCAACGCCTGTTGAGCGTATCTCCGTCGGATAAAATCGGGTGGCAACCGCATAAAGACCTACAAAACCGCCTTGAACGCCAAAGCCTATCAAGCCAAAAAGTATCAAAACGAGTATAGAACCTTTGAAAAAACCAAAAATAACCATCAAAACAGCCGTTGCCGCTAAAAAACCAAAAATGGTGCGGCGCAAGCCAAATTGACTTGACAAATAGCCTTGTGTGATGATGCCTAACCATGCACCGAGGTTGAAAACGGTACCTGCATAAATCGCTAACTCCATAGATAGACCTGCACTTGATGCCAATTTTGGAATCCAAGTTGTTAAAAAATACAAGGACGCAAAAGCCATAAACAAGGCGAGCCACAATTGTAGCGTTGCTGACCGCCTTTGCGGAGTCAACAAAGAACTGACAGAAGGCTTTTCAATGGTCTCCATACTGAGGGGGGGTAATTCGGCTAATTGTGGTTGATTTATTTTTGTCAAAAGGGAATTGATTTTTTTCAAAGCCCCATTTGGGCGTTTTTTTATTAAAAAATCAAGCGATTCAGCTAAAAAGAAAAATATCAAAGGCAATGTGCATAAAGTGGCGATGCCTGCTATCTGAAACATGGCACGCCAACCATAAGCCGGAATAATTTGCGCTGCCACCAAACCTGATAGAACTGCTCCAATCGGATAGCCACTCATCACAAAACTGACCCAAAAATCTTTGGTTTTCTTCGGGGCATATTCAGAAGTCAATGTTGCTGTACTTGCCAACATGCTGCCAATGCCGAGACCACTGATGAATCGGAAAAACAGCAGTTGCTCAACAGATTGCGCTAAAAAAGTGGCAAAAACCATTGAACCCATCACCAAAGCAGATAGTAAAATAATAATGCGTCTGCCGACAATATCGGCGCGTGGCGCGATGAACAGTGTGCCAAGCGTCATGCCCAATAAGCCTGCGCTGAAAACACTACCCATGGCTTGTGGACTGACTGCCCACTCTTTGCCGATTGCAGGTGCTGCATAGGAAACAACCATGACGTCCATGCCATCAAGCATGTTCATCAAAAAGCAGATGAGAATGGTGGAAAGTTGTAGAATAGATATCTTGGCGTTGTCGAATATACTGGTTGCATTTGACATTTTTTAATGGCAAATATACAATCATCAGGAACAGATATATCAGTCTCCCTGTTATTATTTCGATATTTCTTTCAGTATTTTATGGGTTTCAAGAATGGACATTCACAAAGAAAGTTGTTCCATGTCCTTCTGCTGATTCAAACCAAATTTTCCCACCATATTTCTCTACGATATTTTTGCACAAGGCTAATCCGACACCCGTTCCTTCAAAGCGGGTAGAATCGCGGTGCAAACGATGAAACAGATTAAACAGTTTCTTACCACTTTCAGGGTGGATACCGATGCCATTGTCTTTAACATAGAGCAAAACATTGTCGTTAACTTTGCTGCTACCAATCTCAATAATAGGGCATCCTTCAACAAATTTAAGGCTGTTGCTCACCAAGTTTTGAATCAATTGGGTTAGGTGAATGCGGTTTATACGCAGATCAGGCATGGCATCAGGGAAAATGATTTGCGCTTTTTGCTCTTCTATTTTGACACGTAGGTTTTCGTTTACTTCTGTTACAATATCGCGCATATTCACGGTTTCGAGGTCAGTCACCTGGTTCATAGACATCATCGAGTATTTCAGAAGTCCATCGAGCATCCTACCCATACGAGTCGAGCCAGTCATTACAAACTCGAAATAGGGTACTGCTGCAGCTGGCATATCATTGATGTACCTACGATGAATAAGTGTTGCAAAATTGGCAATATTCCGCAAAGGTTCTTTCAAGTCATGTGCCACTGCGTAGTTAAATTGTTGCATCATGGCGTTTGACTCTTCTAAAAGATGTTTCTGTTCTTCAATGGCTTTGTTTTTCATTAAAATTTCATTGTAGAATATATCCAATTGTTCTTTTTGCTCACGGATTGCTTGGTTTTTGACTGTCAAAACGGCATTTCGTTTTCTTTGCCAAAAGTAACCTAATACAAGAAAGGAGATAATGAGCAGACCCATCAGTGAGCCCATCCACATTCTATTTCCATTGACTTTAATTTCGGCTTCTTGCAATCTTTGATCACTTTGAGTCAGGTCATACCGGAATTGTAATTCAGTAACTTGCCCCGATTTTTCGTAATTAAACACTGAATCTCGTAAGGTATTGGCAAGTTCGAGGTTGAAAAGGGCTTCTTTTGACTGGTTTTTGAGCCTATATATACGGTACAAAGCCCGATGATTCCACTCATTATAGCGAAGAGACAGGTTTTTTTCGGCGAGTTGTTGGCTTTTTGTAAAATAATTTTCGGCTAAGGTAAGGTTGTTTTTTTGTTCATAAATTTTACCCAACTCGTAATATACTTTCGTCAAACTATTGACATTGATGAGACTTTCGTTAATGGTTTTGAAGGTCGCTAATGCTGCTTCATTGTCCTGCTTTTTAAGATATAATTCGGCTTTGGCAATGGTCAAATCATTGCGGTCGCGGATATATTCATCATCTTTACAAAGGTCGAGAGCCTTATTGATTTTAATAAAAGCGTTAAAGAAGTCCCCTACATCGGCATACAACCGCGCATACCGCTCATATAATGGAATTTGCGACTCTATATCTTCTTTTTTATCGGCAATATTGCAAGCTAAAGCAATATTTTCAAAGGCTTTATTATATTGTTTACGACATCCATAAGCCTCTGAAAGGTTGTCGAGATAGATACACTCATTGATGTAATTGTGCATTTCTCTCGACTTTTGTAAGGCTTTATCGTAATAACGAATAGCATTGTCGTAGTCATTAATAGTAAAAAAAAGCACACCCAACCCACCATAGGCATTGAGTAAATTGGAACTATCACGGTGTTGTGTACAATAATCAATCAGTGATACATAAACAGTACGTGCATCCATATAACGATAAAGGCTTCGGTACATGATGGCGATGTCAATTTGTACAGTGGCAAAACGTTTGGGGTCGCTGTATTGAACCGATTTAGAAGCTAAGTTATAATTTTCGAGTGCTGCTTGATATGCTAACTGGCGTTCCAGATATAATCCTTTAGTGCGATGAGCTTCAAAAATCCATTTGGGCTGTTGGTCATTGGTCGCTCGCTGAATGACAACGTCTAATATTCTATAAGCCACTTGTGGATGGAGGGCATAGATAATATCGGCATCTCCCAAAACTTCTCGATACGGTGCAGTCTCCCACTCAGAAGGGACGAGTTTAGGTTGGGCTATTTTTTGAGCCGTCAAATCTGCAATATGGATAAACCAAACAGTATAAAATAGCAGAAAAAATCCTCTATTGCTCATGTTTATTAGTATTAGATTTTGTGTTTTTTTAGCTAGACTCGCCTAGTTAAATAGGATGAGCCTTACAAAAAGTCGGTCAATTTTACTTCGACAAAATTGAAAATAAAAGAATTGGGATAACACGTCAACGCAAACGCCAATATGTTATCCCAATGAAATAGGAAACATTCATTTGTATCCTAATTAATGTCCTTTAACGCCAGAACCTGTTAAGGTTGAAGTAGAAGTCGTTTGATCGCCACGAGTATCACGAGCGCCACCTTTTAAGGTTAGAGATTGTGCTACATTAAGCGTTTCGATGTTTTTAATATTAATGCGTTTCATAAGCTTTAAATTTAAATAGTTAAAGAATTGATTTATAAAATACTGGTTTAACAGATTCCCACTTTCTACCAGTGATGTCACAAATTTACTATTATCGAATTCTTAAAAATTTACCCTAAAATGGGTTTTCGTGACATCTATATTCATGGAATTGAATATAATGCTATATTTCAAAACTACTACTTTAAGGTTATAAAATAATTGAAACACAATACTTTTCCAATCTCTTTTGCCTAAGTATATTATTATTAAAGGTTCATAAAACGCTATAAATAAATGATATGCAATACAACAGTATGCAGTTTCTGTTTTTTTTTTGTCTTTTTTTTATAAAAAAAAAACACACCTTAACAAACAGATGCGTGTTGAAGAATCCATTAAAAACTATCAAGAGTGACTATACAGTATTTTTTTAAAATACCCTCTTTCGCAAGTTTTCTTAAGATATTGTGTCTAAAGAATATAAATGACAAAACGCAATGTATAAATTGATAAAGCAAAATGTATTTTTAATAGCCTTAATCGTTTGTGTAGTTCAAGGCTTTGGGCAAAGCCTTGAACTACACATCGCACCTGTTTTTGGTAACGAACCCATCACAGAAGACACATGGTTTGTCTCAACCAACGATGACTCCATGCAATTTGAATCCATCCGTTTTTATCTGTCCGACATTCAGTTTGATTTGAACAATGGTCAAACCATCAAAGATGCTCTTCCAGCCCATTTGGTAGATGTTTTTGAACCTTCAACGTTAAAAATCTCTTTACAAAATATTAATTACAAAGACATCAAAACGATGCATTTTAATATTGGTATTGACAGCACAACCAGCGTTTCGGGCGCTTTGAGTGGTGATTTAGACCCAACCAAAGGCATGTATTGGGCATGGCAAAGCGGTTATATCAATATGAAAATAGAAGGTCGAAGCCCGCAATGTAAAAATCGGAAAAATGTTTTTCAGTTTCACATTGGCGGTTATATGCAGCCGTTTTATGCTATGCGACACGTTGAACTACCTATAAAACCGTTTTTTACTGAGGGGGTCGTTTTGAAAATAGATTTGTCAAAATTCTTTGAAAAAATAAATATCAATACTCAAAACAGCATCATGATTCCAGGCAAGGAAGCGGTACAATTAGCTGATTTAAGTATTCAAATGTTTTCTATTGATGAAAAATAAACTATTTACATACGGCTTAATGACGATTTTAAGCCTTATCATCTTCGCTTTCAGCGACTTAACGACAACACCCACACCTTTTGTCATTCCCGAAGGTTGGGCAAAACCCGTCTATGATTTCGCTAAAAACCCCTTGACAAAAGAAGGTTTTGAACTCGGGCGGCATCTGTTTTATGACCCTATTTTGTCGAGGGACAACACCATTTCCTGCGCCAGTTGCCACCTACAAGCCACAGGTTTTACGCACGTTGACCATGATTTAAGCCATGGCATTGATGGAAAAATAGGGACTCGCAACTCTATGACGATTATGAATGTGGCGTGGAGCAAAAACTTTATGTGGGACGGCGGTGTCAATCACCTCGATGTGCAGCCCTTAGCCCCCCTCAGTAATGCCATCGAAATGGACGAAACTTTGGACAATGTGGTGAAGAAACTGAACGCTTCAACGAAGTATAAAACCTTGTTTTTCAAAGCTTTTGGCGATAGTTTAGTAACAGGTCAAAAGACTTTATTGGCTTTTTCGCAATTTATCGTGCAACTCAATTCCTACAATTCTAAATACGACAAATACATCAGACAAGAAGTTGGCGGCGAGTTTACGGCACAAGAAATCAATGGTTTACAGTTGTTCAGAACGCATTGCGCTTCGTGCCACACCGAGCCATTGTTTACTAATAATGATTTTGAAAACAATGGTTTGCCCGTTGACACAACCTTAAATGATTTTGGCAGAATGCGAATAACACACAACCCTAAAGATTCTTTTAAATTCAAAGTACCCACTTTAAGAAACATCCAATTCACCTATCCTTACATGCACGACGGACGTTTTAAGAAACTGCGTGATGTCATAAACCATTATGCTACAACAGATAAACTGAAAAAACCGATTGTTTTAACGGCTAATGAAAAGGTGGACTTAGTCGCTTTTTTATTGACGTTGACCGATACGGAGTTTCTTTTTGATAGGCGGTTTGGGTTTCCGAGAGAGTGAATACCCCCTCAGTATCTTTCATATTTTTTTCAAAAAACACCGCTTCACACCGCAAGTTTTTCAAAACAACCGTGTCTAACCGTTTTTATTAATCTATAAACTCTCTTTTTTATGAAAAAAAGTATCTCTACCCTTATCTTATTGGCTTTTATAGCTACTTCAGTTTTAGCGCAAACCAATCCAGCGATTACGTCTTGGTTGCAAAACACCACAATCTATGGACGTTATTACACGTCAGGTAATTCAACATCTATTGCGATGACCGTATTAGCGAATTGCCAAAAAGTGCAATATTCCACCACTTCTGTTTATGTAACAACAGAGGGTATCCCTGCTTACCCAACAGGTATTTTTACAGGTGATGGCAATACGAATGTAGCAGGTGCACAAGCGGCTATCTACAAATTCCCTTTAAATCCGACAAAAAATACAGGTACGGCAACAGCTACATCTGCTGGTAATTGTGGCGTATTTATAAACGGTGTTTCCTTGTTTGACTATAGAGATGGTGTTGCTTGGAATAATACAACTGGAACTATCTGTGGCGGTCCGCCGCCAAATACTATGTGTCCAGGTGGTATGGGCGCAACCCAAGCATGGAATAGAGATGCTATTCCAGCTGAAAAATTGGGCTTTGATTGTGCCAAAGGACATCCTGCGGGAACGAATTACCATCATCATCAAAACCCCAGTGCTTTTAAGTATGATGCGACGACTTCCAATACCTATTCATCTATTTGTTCGCTATACAATTCAGATGCTTTGTATGTTATCAATTCTGCTGTGCATTCGCCACTTTTGGGCTTTGCGTATGATGGTTTTCCAATTTACGGAGCTTATGGCTACAAAAACCTTGACGGTACGGGTGCAATTACACGCATGAAATCAAGCTATTCATTAAGTTCAAATACAACAAGAGCAAATGGTCCTGCTGTTAGTGCAACTTATTTTAATGGCTATTTCAAAGAAGATTATGTTTATACGGCTAATACAGCAACGGACTATTTAGATGACCACAATGGTCGGATTTGCAACACGCCAGAATATCCTAAATCACTGTATCCAAATGGTATTTATTGCTATTTTGCAACTGTTGATGCGGGTAATAGCTCTGTTTATCCTTATGTTGTAGGACCGACATATTATGGTGTTGTCAGTGCGGCAAAAGTGACTTCTGTTACGGAAACAGTGACGACTTATACCAAAACAACGCCGACTGCCGAAGCAAGTTTGGATAATTTGCAAATCAATATTTCTCCAAATCCAAGTGCCGATTTGATAGCCATTCAAATAGGTGATTTGGTCAAAGAAGGTTATAACGTCGAATTGTATGACGTTTTGGGTAAATTGGTGATGTCAACCCGCATCAATGCAGGTAGTACGATTGCCTATTTTGATACACAGACGTTGTATGGTGGTACTTATCTGATTAAAATTTCAAATGGTCAAGCGCAAACTACACGCAAGGTAGTAGTGACAAAGTAACAAAAATATCATTTTATACTGCAGAGGAACGAAATCCCGATTACTTCGGGAAGGGGGTATTTTTTGAATTCAAAGAATGCCCTCTCGTGTTTTTAAGTAATGAAAGAATAATAACATGGCTTTTTTTTCTAACACATAGCCTCATAGAACACATAGTTTATTTAGTAAATAATTAATAATCAATCAATTGTATATATTTCTATGTAAACTATGAGCCTGCGTATTTAAGAGAAAATATTCAAGTTATTCTTTACTCGGTACTAATAAATTTGCCATTTTAAAAAAAATATTACCAAAAAATTTGCGAAACTGAAAGGTTGCGCATATATTTGCAACCAATTGGTTTCTTAATCAAAACAGCAACACATGAGACGTGATATTTTTCAAGCCATAGCTGACCCCACAAGGCGGGCAATCATTGCACTTATTGCCTTCCAAGCGATGACACCCAATGCCCTTGCAGAACATTTTGATACGACCCGACAAGCCGTCTCAAAACATTTACGCATATTGATTGAATGTGAATTAATCAAACCCGACCAACAAGGAAGGGAAATTTATTATCAACTTGACATCAACAAAATGAAAGAAATTGACCAATGGTTAGAACAATACAGAAAAATTTGGGAAACACAATTTAATCAACTTGATGAAGTATTATTAACAATGAAAAATAATAAAAAATGAAAAACACCTTATTATCCAATTTTACCGTTGACAAAACAACAAAAACGGTGTTCATTAACAGAGAATTTGCTGCCGAACTTTCATTGGTTTGGGATGCTTTTACCAAGCAAGAACTTCTTGACCAATGGGTCGCCCCTAAACCCTGGACATCTAAAACAAAATATATGAATTTTGAAGTGGGTGGAAAAAGATTTTATGCCATGGTAAGCCCCGAAGGACAAGAGCGTTGGTCAATTCAGGAATATACTTCCATTACGCCAAAAACCAATTTTAAAATGTATAATGCTTTTGCAGACAAAGAGGGGAATCCTGAATTGCCTGGTTCTGATTGGGATTATAATTTCAGCGAACAAAACGGTATAACAAAAGTGCGTATTACTATTAAAAATGAATCGCTTGCCCGTATGGAAAAGATGATTGAAATGGGCTTTAAAGAAGGTTTTACAATGACTATTGATAACTTAGAAAAATTATTGGCAACTTTATCACAACGATAGTAGAAAGAAAAAATAGCTTTTAAAAATTATTAATCAATGAAAAATACAAGAATATTTAAAATGTCTTTTGCGAGCGTTTATCCGCATTATATACAAAAAGCGGAGAAAAAAGGCCGGACAATAGCAGAATTACACGACATCATTTTTTGGCTAACAGGATATGATGAACAGGCATTGCAACAACTGATAGAGGATAAAACGAACTTTGAAGCCTTTTTCGCCGAAGCACCTCAAATGAATCCCAATGTTTCAAAAATAACAGGGGTTATATGTGGTTATCGGGTTGAAGACATAGAAGACGAGCTTATGCAAAAAATTCGTTATTTGGATAAATTGGTTGATGAATTGGCAAAAGGAAAGACAATGGAGAAGATTTTAAGGAAGTAAAAATTTTATGGAAAGTGGGTAGTTGAGAAGGCTTCAACACCCTTTTATATTTTGTTGGGTATAATTTTATTATTAGCTGTAATTGTTGGAATCATAGCAAGTTTGAAGAAGAAAAACATCAGCTGATATGGGGTTTTATTATCGTTTTCCCCTGTAATCATTACCCTTTTGTGATTTGGAAAGAAAACAACGAGTGGGTTGTCAAATACGATGGTGCGATTGACGACAATGGTATGGAGCCTAAAAAGGGGGAAAATCAATACGTTGTGCAAGCCGTTGATGCGCTTTTGAATCAAAAAGAAGTGGCTGAAAAGACGACACGGTCAATTGGTTGTCAGATACATTTAAGGGAATAAGTACCCCCTCAGTAAAACTTAAACCCACACCGCTAAAATCTTTTTGTCCTGTACGGTAAGCCATTCCGAGTGCCAATTTTTAACTTCTGAATGGTCAAAAATCAATAAATACCCTTCGTTTAGACCTTGCGTATTCAAATAATCAACCAACTGAATCAACCCTTTTTCGTGAGCTTTTTGACCACGCCAGATTTTGAGTTCAGCGACATATTTTTCTTTTAAATGCGTAATAACGACATCTAAGCGTTTTTCATCTGAAATTTGAGCTTCTTTAAAATCATAGCCCGAACCGTTGATAATGGGTTTTAGGAAAGCGAGAAAGACCAAACGCCCGTTTTTTTCAAGGAAATCACGGTCTTTTTTCGAGTATTCTTTTTTCATAAAGGCTTGAAAACCCAGCATGACGGCTTCCATGTTTAGCGTGCCATCATCGTTTTTATAAAGCCTTCCAAGATCAGTTTTTGACATTTTGGTTTGCAGTATTTTGATGGACATATAATTCAGTAAGACTTCGCTATATATGCGATTATGAATTTTCACACCATTATTATCTATGAAAATACCGTATAAAATACCCAAATTGGTTGTCGGATTGTGGATATTAAAAGGAAAAGAGTCCCCATCAACAGCAATTTTATAGACTAAATCGTATAAATCGGGATTGTTTTCCACATTTTTAATTAAGCTATCAAAATTGGTATTGCTTTCTTTCACTAATTGTTGAACGGCAATTTCAAGGTCATAATCTGTCCATTCTTTCACAGTCCCGATTGTTTCGGGATAATCCTCATCAAGCATTTTACAGAGTTTACTGACCAAAAACGGATAACCCGAAGTATAGTAAAATAAGGTTTCAGCAATGTGTTGCGTGTCCATTTTTACGCCCTTGTCTGCGGCATATTCGTCAAGCATCGGTTTGATTTCGTGAGGATGGAGATTCATATCCACCTTAAATTCGGTGGCAATATTCCAAGGCGAATTGTACTTTTGTTCAACATCAGGACGCATTTTCAATTTCAAAGTTTTCACATCATGCACACCTGCAAGGATAACCGAATGGAAGGTTTTGACTTTATCTTGTGCCAAATATTTATTCCGAAGCATTGCTAAAAAGCTGATAAACAATTGATTATTACTGCTTTTGTCAACTTCGTCAATGAGTAAAACTGATTGTTTTTCTGTTTCTAATAAAATGTCTGTCAAGGCATCTGATAGACTTTCGAGGCTATCCACTTCTTTTTCTTTTTCTTTTAAAAACGGTAATAATTGGGGTGTATGGTATTTCGCTTGTGTTTGTAAAAGTCTAATAAAGCCAGGTGCAAATACTTTTTCATCTTCAAAAATAGCATCGCCAATGCCTTCAAAACTGATGTTGAAAACAAGGTACGAACCGCTGTCCATCAACACGCGTTCAATTGTGTAAAGCATGGTTGTTTTGCCATATTGACGGGGGCGGTTGATGATGAAGTATCTCCCCATTTCAACCATTTGCAAAGTTTGGGTTAACTTACCCGATATGTCTGCTGCATAATGTTTGAGAGGACGGCAAATGCCTGTTATATTGAACTCCTTTTTCATAATTTTATCGTTTTTACTAAAAATAAACAGCAAATATAGTGTAAAAACAGCAACATGGTAGAATGTGTAAATATCAAATAAGTGCTTTGCGAATTGATGTCCCCCTCCCGACTATCGGGATGTGCCATCAGTATAAAAGGTTCAAAACCGACAGTTTAAACTTTATAAGCATGGGTGAAGTCAAAACTAAAAACAAAATAGGACTACATGCCCCCTCAGTATTTCAATCCATTTTTTATCAAAAACAAGAAAATGAAAAACCTTTTAACATTCTTTTTACTCATTACCGCTTTACCCTTTATCCATGCACAACGCAACGTCATACTCATCATCGCCGACGATTTAGGTTCAGATTGGTGTGGTTTTCAAGAAGACAGGGTTGATACAGTCAATATGCCCAATGTCCGAAAACTCCTAAGCCGAGGTGTGCGCTTTGCAAATGCGTGGTCAAATCCCGTTTGTTCGCCGACTCGCGCAGGTATATTGACAGGACGTTACAGCTTTCGGACAGGTGTGGGTAATGTTGTCGTCGCAGGTAATCAATTGGATACGGCTGAAATGACCATTCCAAAATTATTGAAAAATGCGAATGCACCGACTAAATATGCCGTCGCCAATGTCGGAAAATGGCATTTACATACGCCAATGCAAACTAATTACAACAATCCAAGCAAAATGGGTTGGGATTATTTTGCTGGTACGTTTACGGGGCAGCCCGTTACGACCTACACCAATTGGAATAAAGTAACCAATGGCGTGGCTTCTACTTCGACAAATTATTTAACAACTGAAACAACAAATGACGCTATAAATTGGCTCGGACAACAAGGTAGTAAGCCGTTTTTTCTGTGGTTAGCGTTCAATGCACCACATTCTCCTTATCATTTGCCGCCTGATTCTTTGATTATAAACCGTTCTTTGAGTGGTATAACGATGGATATTAATCAAAATCCAAAAGCGTATTTCAAAGTGATGGCTGAAGCGATGGACAACCGCATTGGTAAAATCGTTGAATGGCTTCAAGCCAATAATAAATGGGACAATACGGACATTATTTTCATTGGTGACAATGGCAATACGCTCAATACGGCGCAAACTACGCCTTTAAATAGGTCAAAAAGCACCGTATATCAGCCAGGTATTCATGTGCCGTTCATTATTTCGGGACCTTCTGATTATCGTTTCTGAATTGCCCAATGGCTTGTATTTGTTGAAAATACAGAAACAAGGAGAGGTCTTTACGGAGAAGATTGTGGTTGAGAAATAGGCTTTATACTGAGGGGGGGCTCTTTTCATACTAACGCTTTCTAAACATGAGTCATCCCGAATTTTCTAACAAAATAAATTATCACTTGAAAAGCGTCAACTATCCCAATTCCGAAGGAATTGAAATAATTGGAGTGTTTTAATATTTAAATTAAATGTTAGAAAATTCGGGATATTTCATGTTACTATATGGTGATTGTCCTCAAAACGACAACAAATACCTTGACAAATCATCATCAACCGTCAAATCCAAGCGTTTTTTAAGGCGATAACGGCTTTTTTCAACGCCTGTTATGGAGATATTGAGTAGGGTTGCCATTTCTCGATTGCTCATATTTAGGCGGGTTAAAGCACACATACGCAAGTCATTTTGCGTCAAATTTGGATGTTTGGTTTGTAATTCAGTGATGAAATTGCGATTGACTTGGTCGAAATACAAAAGGAATTGATCCCATGTTTCTTTGTTTTCAATCTCTGCTTCGAGTGTGCGCTTTAAGCCACGCAACGATTTTAAACGTTCGGCTTCGGGCGCGGTTTTGATACCTTCAAGGTTGTCTTTTATACCCAAAAGCAACTCGTTTTTATGCGCCATTTGGACGGCTGTTGACATCAATTCGTTGTTTTTCGTCTCTATTTCTGTTTCTAATTTTTCATTTTGAAGGCTCAAAACGGCTTGTTCTGATTCCAAAACACGTTGGTGTAAAATCGTTTCACGCCGTTCCAAATAAATGCGAAAAACTAAAAAAACCAAGCCTGTAGCGAGCAAAAACATCAAGGATTTGAACCAAATTGTCTTCCAAAAGGGTGGTGTAATAGTGATTTTTACTGTGGCTTCATTGTCTGACCACTCGCCGCTGCTGTTTGTGCCACGTACTCGGAATGTATAAGTACCCGCATCGAGGTTAGTATAAGTCACCAAGCGTTGATTGGCGGTGCTGTAACGCCAGTCTTTGTCAAACCCTTCCATTTTAAATGAATACTGATTGCGGGAAGATTCCGTAAAATCTAAGGCAGAAAAAGCGATTGAAAAAGCATTATCGAGATACGATAAGCGAATGTTACGGACTTGACTGATGTCTCCGTCAAAAATTTTCCGTCCATCGGGCAATATACCGCCTGCCACAGACACATCAAAGACCTTGAAATCGGTCAATACAATAGTTGGTTTGATGGTATTTGCCGAAATGATTTCAGGTCTAATAATATTCAAACCATTGATGCCGCCAAATACCATTTCGCCATCAAGCGTTCGCAAAACTGCCGCTTGATTGAATTGATTGCTCATGCCATCGAGCGTCTTGTTGAATTTGAAATTTTGAAAACGCTCTTTATCGGTATCAAACCTCGAAATGCCTTCTAACGCACTGAGCCACAGCAGCCCGTCACGGTCTTCTGAAATACCCATAATGGCGTCTGAAATCAAGCCATTACGTGCTGAAAAGCGCTTGAATTTACCCTCACCGAGCCATTGGTTGAGCCCGCCGCTTTCGGTTGCTATCCACAAACGCCCCCGACTGTCTTCAAAAACAGCACGGATATAATCGCTGCTGATACTGAGGGGGTCATTCGAACGATGTTGAAAACGTGTAAAATTATTTTTATCCCGATTGTAAAGATTCAAACCACTGTGCTCTGTCCCAATCCAAATATTGCCTTTTTTATCGGCAAACACAACCATGATGCCGTTGTGACTGAGGCTAGTTGGATCGGCTTCATCGTACAAATATCGTTGAAACTGACCTTTTTCAGGGTCGAAAAGGTTCACGCCATTGCCAACCGTACCCACCCAAAGTTTTCCCGAAGGGTCAGCCGCAATTGACCAAACGCTGTTGTTGCTGATACTGAGGGGGTCGTTAGGGTTACTCAAATAGTGCTTAAATGAGCCATTTTGCCTGTCATACAATGCCAAACCACCATTAAAATAGCCCAACCAAAGGCGTTTTTTCTTATCTTCAAATATCGTTTTGACAACGGTATTTTGTACTTTATTGGGGTTGTTAATCCGTGAAAAACGATTGTTTTTTCTATCAAAAACATTCAAACCACCCCCGTCAGTACCCAGCCATATATTGCCATCCGCCGTTTGGCAAAGCCCTAAAACTGAACGATTGCTGAGTTCATTGCTCTGATTACCTGTATGTGTATAATAATCAAAACGAATTTGATGCGCTTTGTGGACATTCACACCACCGTTGAATGTGGCTACCCAAACATTGTCGTTGCGGTCAATGCAGACATCGTATAAGGCATTTGTATTCAAATTACCGCTTGTTGAATTGTTGTTTTTGTAAGCAAGAAATGTATTGGTTTCTGGGTTAAAAACATTCAAACCGCCCCCGTCAGTAGCGATAAGCAGGTTGTTGTCTTTGGTCATTGCTAGACCCAAAACAGCATTAGAATTCAAGCCATTCTGCCTGTCAAAATGCTGAAAAAGGTTGGTCATCAAGCTCATCTGATACAAACCCGTCCCGTCAGAACCTATCCATAAATTGTCTTTATCGTCCAATAAAAGTGTTTTTTGATAACCGTTTAAGTTGGGCACATCGGCATATAATTGCTTAAAACTGTTTGTAGTTGTATCAAAATAATTGATGCCTTCCCCTGTCGTTGCCACCCACATACGCCCACTTTTATCTTGTACAAATGCAAAAACAGCATTGTTTGACAATTGGCTGTTTTCATGGTTAAAGTGTTGTGTTGTGTGTGTTTTGGGGTCATATATAATCAGCCCATCATCCAAAGTCCCTACCCATATTTTCCCTAAATTATCTTCATAAATGGCTTGAATCCGCTTATCTACAAGGGCTTTAAACGTTGTTGTGTCCGTCAAATACTGAAATGTCCCTGTCAAAGCATCGCGCATACAGAGGTCGCCCGAATGTGTGCCGACCCACAAATTACCTTTTTTATCTTCAAACAACGCATGTACAGATTTGCCAAAAAAACCCATTGAGCCTACTTGAGTTTGTCCAAAAAGCCGGCATTCATAGCCATCATAGCGAATCAACCCACGCTGAGTGCCGAACCACATAAATCCTTTTTTGTCTTGAACAATACGATAAACCGTACTGTGTGGCAAGCCATTGTTATTGGTAATAGATTCAAAGAAATAGCCTTTTTGTGCAAAGAGGACATTGCACAAAAAGAGAGACATGAGGAAAAGTATTTGTTTTGAAAACGTCATAATGGGTTCGTTAAAAGTTTGTTTTTAATAAACTTAAATTTGGACTCTCAAATGTAATACTATTGTACGAAACCCTTTCATTTGATAAAAATACTGTGGGGAGGTTTCTTGAAAAAACAAAGCCATTTGATAACAGTCAAAATGTTACCAAATGGCTTTTAGAAAATGGAGAATAATGAATTTGAACAATTCTAAATGTCTATAAATTTCTCTTTTTCAACTCTTTTATTGCAAAATCACAAGACCGCGCCGTCAATGCCATATACGTCAATGATGGATTTTGAGTAGAAGTAGAGGTCATGCACGCCCCGTCAGTCACGAATACATTTTTGCAAGCATGAAGCTGATTCCATGAATTGAGCAACGATGTTTTGGGGTCTTTGCCCATGCGCACGCCACCCATTTCGTGAATATCTAAACCTGGTGCTTGGTGCGAATCGTTGGTTCTGATATTTGTAAAACCCGCCATCGTGAACATTTCGGTCATTTGCTCGAAATAGTCTTTGATCATTTTTTCATCGTTGTCGTCATAATCAATAGATATTTTCAGTTTTGGCATCCCAAAAGCATCTAATTGGGTTTTATCGAGCGACAAATAATTGGATTCTTTTGGAATCGTTTCACCCATCATGTGCGAACCGACGTTCCAATTGCCCCATTTATTGTTGGCTTCTAAATGACTCTTCAAATCTAAACCTATGGCGTCTCTTTCTGGTACTTTGTATCTACCAGTCGAAAAACCCGCGGCATAGCCCCGTAAAAAGTCTGTTTCTTGCTTTAAAACGTTGCGAAAACGCGGAATATAGCTGCTGTTCGGGCGTATCCCCTCAGTCGTTGAATCCAAAAAGCCCTCGTATTCACCTCTTATGGATGCTCGATAGTTGTGAAAAGCGGCGTATTTACCCATCAAGCCATTGTCGTTGCCCAAGCCGTTGGGGAAACGATTAGAGGTTGAATTCAATAAAATCAAATTGGTATTAAACGCAGCGGCATTGACAAAGATGATTTTAGCAAAATACTCCGTCATTTCCTTGGTTACTGAATCAAAAACCAGAACGCCTTTTGCATTTTGCCTTTTTTCATCATAAATAATGGAATGAACAACGGCATTGGAACGCATGGTCATTTTACCTGTTTTTGCTGCCCACGGTAGGGTAGAGGCGTTGCTGCTGAAATAGCCACCATAAGGACACCCACGCTGGCAAAGGCTTCTGTTGACGCATTGCGAACGACCTTGTTGGATATGAATCGGTTCGGGCTTCGTGATATGCGCACAGCGAGCGATGATGACATGGCGGTTTTTATAAGTGTCAGCTACTTTTTCTTTGAAGTATTTTTCAACACAGGTCATTTCATGTGGTGGCAAAAACTCACCATCAGGCAATTCAGCCAAACCGTCTTTATTGCCTGAAATACCTGCAAATTTTTCAACATAACTGTACCAAGGTGCAATATCATCGTAGCCGATGGGCCAATCAACGGCAAAGCCATCGCGTGTCGGTCCATCAAAATCCAACTGACTCCAACGCTGCGTTTGACGCGCCCAAAGCAAGGATTTTCCGCCTGTTTGATAGCCCCGAATCCAATCAAAAGGCTTCTCTTGGACGTATGGATGCTCGTTGTCTTTGACGACAAAATGCGCGGCATCTTCTCTGAAAATATAACATTTACTGGCAATGGGATTGGCTTCGCGTACGGCAAGTGGCATTTGTCCGCGATGGTCAAATTCCCAAGGCTCTTTTAGGGTTGTTGGATAGTCAACGATGTGTTTTACTTCACGCCCGCGTTCTAAGACCAAGGTACGTAACTTACTGCCTGTCAATTCTTTAGCAGCCCAACCGCCGCTCATACCTGAACCAATGACGATGGCATCAAACGTTCTTCTTTTTATACTGTCAATATTTAAGTTAGCCATGATTTTTTTTATTTTTTAACAGGCACACAGCCATAAAACCGTGCAGGTGCCATTTCATAATCCGTAAAACGAGTCATATAATATTCCGAACTGGTATAACCTTGAACGGTTAAACCCCGAAGCGTTCTATAAAAACCGACTGTTTCTTTGTCGGTTGATTGCGACAAGGTTTGCAAAATGCTTAAACGTTGCGTTGCATCACAATCCGTAAAAGACTTTTGAAACGTCTTTATACTGAGGGGGTCTATTTCACTCAATTTTTTTTCAAAACTGTCTTGGCCTTTTTTGTCGAAGCAGTCTGAGAGCATTGTTTGAATGAATTTATGCACGCCAAGCCCTTTTGCACCAAGTGTATCTGTGGTCGGAATAATCGTTTCTACGAGTTCTGCTAACAAAGCCTCGTTTCCGATAGATAAAAAAGTGTTGCCAATATTCGCTTGCTGCCAACCCGAAGCCCAAGCGGGCAAACTGACCAAACTGCCCAATGAGAGGGCTAAACCTTTAATTGCTGTCCTTCTTTCCATATTTGATGTTATTATTAAAAAGTCACATTAAGTCTTTGATTCTTTGCCAAAGATACTTTTTTTGTTTTTTTACCATAAAAAACAGTTGTATTTCCGCCTTTTGGGGCATAAATAGAAGCCGTTTTCAATTTCCCGCTTGCCCAAACCATGTCAATCACAAAGCCACCTCGCGCACATAAACCCTTGACCGAACCACTTACCCAAGCATCGGGTAGGGCAGGGAGGAGTTCAATTTTTCCCAGTTCTGACTGCACCAACATTTCAGCTACGGCAGCTGTTCCGCCAAAATTACCGTCAATTTGAAAAGGTGGATGTGCATCAAAAAGGTTGGGATAAGTACCGCCACCACCGCTATAATTCGTTTTGCCATCGGGTGATACATAACGTAAAAGTTCTCGATACATTTTATAGGTGTGGTTGCCATCACGCAGTCTTGCCCATAAATTGGTGCGCCAACCTTTTGACCAACCCGTTGTTTCGTCGCCTTTAATCTCCAAAGTTCGCCGACAGGCTGCCGCTAAATCAGGCGTTTTTTCAACTGAAATATGATGCCCTGGATATAAGCCGTAAAGATGCGATTGGTGCCGATGTTGTGGCTCTTTGTCCTCCCAATCGTAGTACCATTCCTGTAAATTGCCTTTTTTACCAACTTGATAAGCGTACAATTTTGTTAGTTTTTCTTGTAAAATCTGCCTAAAGGCAGCGTCTTTGCTTAGAATTTTAGATGCCTCAATGGTTTGGAGAAACAACTCTCGAATCATCGCCAAATCTGCTGTTGTACCATACGCCGTTGCGCCAGCATAACCTGTTGGCGTGATAAAAATATTTTCAGGCGAGGTCGAAGGAGACGTAACTAAGCGACCTTTGCCATCATCAATCAGCATATCCAAACAAAATTCTGCTGCGCCACGCATGAGATTGTAGGCGTATTTGTCCAAAAAAGCCTTGTCTTGCGTGAATGTATAATGTTCCCACAAATGCGTTGCCAACCATGCACCGCCCATGTTCCAATTTGCCCAAGACGGGCTGCCTTCCCCATAGTTGCCTACGGGGTTTGTCATTGCCCAAATATCAGAATTATGTGCCACCGTCCAGCCTTTGGCATTGTAGAAGTTTTTAGCCGTTGCCGCACCTGTTTTCGATAAATTTTCAATAAAACTAAGCAATGGCTGGTGCATTTCAGACAAATTACAGACTTCTGCCAACCAATAATTCATTTCTGCATTGATATTGGTTGTGTAATTACTACTCCACGGCGGGCGCAAATAGGGATTCCAAATGCCTTGTAAATTGGCAGGAACACCTTTTGTGCGTGAACAACTGATTAACAAATAACGTCCAAAATTGAAATACAAGGCTTCAAGACTTGGATCTTTTGCACCGTCTTTATATGCAATCAACCGCTCATCAGTCGGCAGATTTGAAGCGGGATTGCCGTTTATTTTTAAATCAACTCTGTTGAAAAAAGATTGATAATCTTTAAGATGAGCTTGTTTAAGTACTTCAAAACCAATATTTTGTGACTTTGTCAATTGAGCCGATGCCAATGCCGCGTCATTACCCCCCTCAGTATTTGGGTCTTTATCGAAGCCGTTAAAACTTGTAGCAATAGACACTAAAATCAGTACTTCGCTACCGTTGTTTATGCCGATGGTCGAGTCGGTTGTCACCAAAGTACCATCGTGTTTGACAATTTTAGATAAAGTGGTAAAACGTGTTCCTTTATTATCGTCAAAGACAACAGCATTGGGTTTGTTGCCCCGGTAACTTGGTTCAGCATGAATAGGCGCACGACCTGTTGACGTAAGTATTTGATTATCAACCCCATTTTTATAATTCAAAAGACTATTAAAGCGAATATTGAACGACAAAGCCCCTTTTTGACTCGCTTTCAAACGAATCACCATGACTTGTTGCGGATGCGAAATAAAATACTCGCGGGTGTAAGTGACGCCACCTATATTATATTGTGTCGTCGAAATCGCTTCGTTCAGATTTAAGGTTCTCTTGTAATTTGTCGCTTGCCCTTCATGTTCCATGTCTAAAAACAACGTTCCCAAAGGTGCAAACGATTCTGAAAATTTGCCTTGCAGTTTTTTGTTCAAACTATCCGCAGCGCGGTAATTTTCCTCTTTCAAAGCCTGTCTTACTGAGGGGAGGTGTTTGTAAGCTTCGGGATTGATATTTTTAGAATCCACAGGTACACCCGACCACAAGGTGGCATCGTTTAGAAAAATCTTATCAGATTGTATGCCGCCATGCACCGATGCGCCCATTTTGCCGTTGCCGAGAACAAGGCTTTCCTCAAAGTATTCAGCGGGTTTGGTGTACATCAAGACCTTATCGGATTGCGCTTGACTGTTGAATGAAAGGGATAAAAGGAATAATATTTGTGTGATGATGTGCCTCATAAACTAATTTATTTTTACTCCTTTTTTGTCATTCTGAACGCAGTGAAAGAATCTGAACTTACTGTTTATTCAGATTCTTTCACTGCGTTCAGAATGACAAAAAAGGATATATTAACTGTTTTTTTATAAAAAAAGGCAGTTAATCAAAGAGAAACTGCCTTAACCCAAAGTAGAATGTATGAAAAAATATTTTTGAACACTTAGGAATGATGAAAAATAAAGTAACAAACGTCAATTTGCAAAACCATTGAAAATCAAGGTTTTACAAATTTATCATTCATCAATTATCATTTATCATTCGCTAAAGATTCTTCTTTTTTAACTCTGAAACGGCAAAATCTGCCGCTCTTGCCGTCAATGCCATATACGTGATGGACGGATTGACGCATGAAGAAGAAGCCATCGCCGCCCCGTCAGTAACAAAGACGTTTTTGCAGTCATGCACTTGGTTAAACGCATTTAAAACCGAGGTTTTAGGGTCACGACCCATACGGGCTGTACCCATGTCGTGGATGCCCAAACCCAAATGCACTTCGGGACGATTGTAGCCTGTTATGTTTTTGAACCCTGCCGCATCGAGCATTTCTTGAGCTGAATTCATAATATCCTTGCGCATCGCAATTTCGTTTTCACCGAAAGCGGCATCAAAAACAATCATCGGGATACCCCATTTATCTTTCTTATCAGCATCAAGGAACATACGATTATTAGGATTCGGTAAAACTTCGCCGAAACCGCCAAAACCAATCGTCCAACTACCCGGTTTTGTCAAATCTTCCTTGAAAGTTGCGCCAAAACCATCTGTATTAACGCCTCGATTCCAACCCGCACGGCTTGCACCACCTTGATAGCCGAAGCCACGTAGATACGATTGTTTGTCGCTGCCCCAGTTTCTAAAACGCGGTATATACAAGGCATTTGGGCGTTGCCCAAAGATATAATCCTCTTCAAAACCGTCAATCGTCGCACTTGCGCCTACACCCAAATGGTGATCCATAATGTTACGACCTACTTGATCGCTGTCGTTACCCAAGCCTGTTGGGAAACGATGGGACTTAGAGTTGAGCATTAAACCCGATGTATTCATCGAACCCGCATTAAGGAAAATGACTTTGGCGTAATACTCCTGCACAGCCATCGTCTTTTGGTTTATGACGCGAACGCCAGTTGCTTTTTGCTTTTTTTCATCATAAATAATCTCTGAAACGATGGAATCATGGAGCGTTGTCAAGCGTTTTGTTCTGTTTGCTGCTGGAATTGCACCCGACAATGAACTGTAATACGCGCCATACGGACAACCTCGTGCGCACTTGTTTCGGTATTGACATGAGGCTCTACCCAAATCTGTATGCTCTTTTTGTGGTTGCGTCAAGTTGGCAACACGTCCAATCGTCACAGGACGATTGAGCTTTTCCATCATTTTTTTCTTGAAATACGCCTCTGGTGCAGACATAGGCATGGCGGGTAGAAAATGACCATCGGGCAAAACATCTAAACCTTCCGCTTGTCCGCTGATGCCGACAAATTTCTCAACATACGTGTACCATTTTTCTAAATCTTCGTACCGAATAGGCCAGTCAACACCTATTCCTTCTTTGGCATTGGCTTCAAAGTCTTGTTTGTTCCAACGATACGACTGTCTGCCCCAGTGCATAGACTTGCCGCCTGTGTGATAAGCGCGAATCCAGTCAAAAGGACGTTTCTCGATGTACGGATTGTTTTTGTCATTCGTAAAAAAGCCATCTGTTTCTTCATTCGCCAAGCCGCCGAAACGTTTATTTGCCCACAGTTCTTCGGCAGAATGGGCTGTCACACGGAAACGATGTTGGAAATCCCACGGCTCTTTCATGGCAGTATCATAACCTTCAACGTGTTTGACTTCACGACCACGTTCAATCATCAATACTTTCAGACCTTTTTCAGTCAATTCTTTGGCAGCAAAACCGCCTGTCATACCTGAGCCAACGACAATGGCATCGTAGGTATTTTTTTTCTGAGCATCTATATTTAGATTCATTGTCTTGTTGTTCTATTTTAAAAAAGATAAAATACTGAGGGGGAGATTAATCAGTAAGCATACGCCTTTTGATTGGGTTTTAATTTAATATTTTCTACTTTTGATGGTATTTGCACATACTCAAACGAGGCTTTGATGCCGACTTCCGATGTAAAATAACCTAAAAGCGTCAATTCTTTCATCAAACGCCAGAACGGTAAGCCTTGAGCTTGGGCTTTCATGATTTCTTTGTCATCGTTGTCGCCCATTTTGGTTTGTTTGACTTCGCGTTCTTTCATGATTTGCTTGGTTTCAGCTTCTACTTTTGTCAGCATAGCCGTGCGTTTGGCAGCATCCATGTCTAAGAATTTTGATTGTTCCAAAGATATTACACCCTTCATAAAGCTGATATGTTCAGGTTCATAATAACAGTCTTTGAGCATCATTTCGATAAAAGCGAGTACGCCTGCATCTTTTGCGCCAGCCGTACTTGTTTTAGGAATAATCATCTCCGCAACTTCAGCAACGATTTGTTTTTGCAATTCCGTCAAGCTAAAAAGCACCCCCTCAGTATTTTGAACAAAGGGTTGCTCCCACCGACTCATTGCCATGAGGGTTGGGGCTGATAATGTGCCGCCTAACAGTATGGCGACCTTCTTTATGGCATCTCTTCTATTCATAAGTTTTATATTTTTTTAAAATTCTATTTTATATTTAAAATCAAATGACAGGAAAATATAGCTTTTTTTCACACAATTTCGTCTAAATACCGTCTTCCCCTTTTAAAAACGTCAATTGGTACTGTGTGAACTTTCGTTTTAGGGTTTCAAAAGACCAGTCATTGCAGTTTTTTTTAGAATTAAAATATGCCCCCCTCAGTATTTAAGGGAAAATTGTCTTTACCAAAATATACAAAACCGAAGGGCACAATAAGCAGCCCAAGCCTGTATAAAACGTGGCGGTCATTGCCCCATAAGGCACGAGTTTAGGGTCAGTAGCGGCTAAACCTGCGGCAACACCGCTTGTTGTACCACCCAAGCCACCAAAAATCATTGCCGATTGTGGATTGTTTAATCCAATAAATCGGGCGATAAATGGCGTGCCGATTGTCACTAAAATTGACTTGATAACGCCTGTGGCAATACTTATGGCAATCACATCAGAAGTCGCCCCGACAGCCGTACCTGTTACAGGACCGACGACGAAGGTGCACGCACCCGCACCAATTGTCGTAATGCTTGCGGCATCGTGATAACCCATGCCGATAGCAATGCCTGCACCTGCGATAAATGATACCATGATGCCGACAAGAAGCGAAACGACACCTGCCAAGCCTGTTTTTTTAATGATTACAAAGCTTGCACCCATTGCCGTCGAGACAATTGTAAAGTCTCGAAACATCGCACTACCCATGAGTTCAAAACCTGACAGTTGAGGAATATCCGCAATGCCTTTTTTGCCGCCCGTTAGAATACCACCGACATAAGCCAAGACGAGTCCAGAGAAAATGGCGATAGCAGAACCGGGTATCTTCTTGTTTGTCAATGTCTTAGACAACCATTCAGAACAATATATGATGATACCGACAACTAAAAAAGCAACAATTAAACCGTTTTTTGACAAAAAACTTGTGATATAATCCATGGTTTAGGCTTCTTTTTTAGTCAGTTTGGAAATAAGTGGCATCATGGCAACAGAGAGCACGACAGGAATGATACCTGCCAATAAGGCAATCAGACCACTTGACAGAGCCGTGTGCACATTCTGTATGGCAGACATGGCAACAATGACAGGAATGTACATTTTACTCCAAAACATCACGCCTTCTTCCATTTCTTTATGAAAGAGTCCACGCTTTTCTAACCAATTTTGGGATAAAATAAGCAATATCATGGCAAAACCAACACCGCCGACATTGGCACCAAGATGTAGCCATTGACCTAATGTTTCTCCAACCAATTGACCTACAATAAAACAAGCCGCTAATAATGCGACACCTCGTATTAACATTTTGATTTTTTTTATTTAACACAGAGTCACATAGGACACATAAGTAGGTAAAAGGCAATAAACAAAAGACAAGAGATTCCTATTTTATTTAAAATCAATGACTTATATAAAGGAGAATTCCCGCTTATTTAAAGCGAACTACATAGCTTTTTCTTTTCAGAATATCAAAATTAAAAAGCTATGTGTCCTATGTGACTATGTGTTTATGAGTAATTTTACATCGTTTTTTGTTACTTTGCCCATGGCATTGCGGGGCAATTCTGTTATTAATTTGTATTGTCTCGGCGTTTTATAAGGCGGCATTTGCGTCCGCATCCAAGCGTTAAGTTCTTGAATATCAATGCCCTCTTGTTTGGGTACAATCGCTGCAACCACCAACTCACCCCATTCCTCATCGTCAATGCCGACCACGCAGCAGTCTGATACTGAGGGGTGTGTGCGGAGGACTTCTTCAATCTCCAAAGCCGAAATTTTGTAGCCGCCTGACTTGATGATGTCCACCGAATTTCTGCCGAGAATGCGATAGCCCCCCTCAGTATCAAGGGTTGCCACATCGCCTGTTTTGAACCAACCATCTTTTGTAAATGATTCAGCCGTTGCATCAGGTTTGCGCCAATATTCATTGAAAACGGTTGCCCCTTTTACTTGAATTTCACCTATTTCAGTCGAAGGAATTTCATTGTCTTGTTCATCAGCCAAACGGATTTGTACGCCCGGCAATGGATAACCGACATGACCCGCATAACGTTTGCCGCGATAGGGATTGCTCAAGCCCATACCTATTTCAGTCATGCCGTAGCGCTCTAACAAGGTGTGTTGACTGATTTTTTCCCATTTGTGCATCACTGAAACGGGCAAAGCAGCTGAACCAGAAACCATGAAACGGAAAGCCGACATGATGTTGGTTAAGTCTTTCTGTTCATCGTTTGACAGGTTTTCCCAATGGGCAATGAGTTTGAAATAAATGGTTGGCACAGCCATAAAAACATTGATATTGCCTTCTTTGAAGGTGTCGAAAAGGTCTTTTGCTGAAAAAGTCGGTAGAAATTCGCAACATGCGCCCGCCCACAAAGCACAACTGACGATATTGACAATGCCATGAACATGGTGCAAAGGCAAAATACAAATCGTATGGTCGTTTTCAGACCATTCCCAAGCCTCGATGAGTGATGAAATTTGTGCATTGAGGTTGCTATGTGTGGTAACGACCCCTTTTGGCAAGTTCGTTGTGCCGCTTGTGTAGAGTATCATGGCACGCCGGTTTTCATCAATATTTGGCAAAGCCACCCCCTCAGTACCCAATGCTTTTTTGTCCAAATCGTCTGTTCCCAGAACAATAAATCGCAGCCCTTTTTCAATCGCTAAAGGTTCCAATAGGTCGGCATATTCAGGAGAAACGATGAGAATTTCGGCATCCGAATTTTCAATGGTATAGCGCAAAGAGGGCAAAGGATAAGTCAAACACAAAGGCACAATGATGCCACCCGCTTGCCAAATCCCCCATTGAACGCGGACATAATCGAAACCAGGCGATACCATGAAAGCAATGCGCGTTTCGTCAAGGTCGGTTTTTCCTTCAAATAAAATGTGAGCAAAATGAGCAGAAGCCACCAATAAGTCTTGAAACGAATAGGATTGACTATTACTGACAATAGCTGTTCTATGGCGGTGTTTGCGCGCTTGTTGAACGATGTTAAGCATATAGACTTGTTCTTAGATTTCTCGTTTGGATATATAAACAGCAATATTAATTAAAAACATTTATCCTCTTTACTGAGGGGGTATTTTATTTTGAGTGCTTTGCTTGAAAATAGAGCAACTCCTTTTAATTAGGACAAAAAAAGGGTCAGACACTTCTCTTTCAAAGTATCTGACCCTCATAAAACTAAAAGTTAATAGCTAAAAGCTATAGATAACTCATTTGGTTACTTGTAATTTTTTGATAACCCCTTCTTTGCCTTGTGCTTGTACCTTAATATAATACAAGCCTGTTGACAAAGGAGCAATATCTAATCGGTAGGCTTCTGAAGTGGCTTGTTTTATGAAGGTTTGTGCAACCGTTTCACCTAACATGTTGATAATCACAAGATTGACATTCTGCCCTTCAAAACCTTTCAAATTAATCCAGGCTTCACTGTGTGCTGGATTCGGATAAATTATAAGGTCTGTCCCTAATTCTTCATCTCCATTCTTATGTACCGTTTGCGCTTTATTACCCGTATTATCATTAAATTGTACCATTGAGGCGTTTGAACCACAAGGTGTTGTTGCTTGACAAGTACCTAATTTATCGCCATGTGCAAGGTGCGCTTGTATAGCACTTGCGGCAACACATAGGACATTCCCGTTGTGACAAATCTGTACTTTGTCATTTTTGTTGCCACAACGCACGTCCAGAACATTGACGGTGACGGTTTTAGTCACGGTACATTGTAAAGCATCTTTAATGGTAACAGTGTATGTGGTCGTGGTCGTTGGACAAACTTGAACGGTAGCACCTGTTAAATTGCCTGGATTCCATGTATAACTCAATCCACCATTACCACCTGTTGCCGAAGCAACTAAATTGGTACAATTGCTCCCGTATCCATAAATCACAGATAGGCAGTTTGTTTCAACCTGAGCAATTATCGGATTAATTGTCAGAACCAATGTTTCAGTATGAGGACAACCTGCGGCATTGGTTGATACAAATGTATGAGTCCCTGATGTTGTATAAGTTGCACCATTACCTAACGGACCAGACCAAGTATAACTTGTACAAGCAGTTACGGTAGTTGTATGTGTTGTACTTATATTGATGGTCAAGTTCAAGGTATTGACTTGTGTACAACCCAATGCATTGATGGTATTACAAGTGTAAACACCAGAGGTCGTATAAGTCGTGCCGTTCAAAGCCCAGGTGTAGTTATCACAAGCTGTTTCCGTTTGAGTAGCAGTCGTATTGGCATTAACGACGACCGTTTGTGTTGCTATTTCTGTATTATTATTAACATCGGTTACTGTCCATGTAACAAGCGTTGTACCCACAGAGAACATAGCTGGCGCATCATTTCCAACTGTCGCAACACCACAATTATCGCCCCTTGTAGGTGTGCCTAAAGCGATAGCTATATTGCCATCACTACAAGTGACTATCCCTGAAGGTGGTGTAATGGTTGGTTTTTCATTATCCGTAACCGTTACATTAAATGAGCACCATGATAAATTGCCCGCTTCATCTGTTGCAGTAAAAATATTTGTCGTTGTCCCAACAGAAAATACAGAACCACTTGATTTACCACTTGTTTGTGTTATTGTCACACGCCCTTTTCCAAATCGAGTACCATCGACCCATTTCCAACCACCATAGTTTTGAGAAGCATTGCCTGGCTCCGCATAATCGGGGTCAGTGGAATCTTGATAACCTCCTACCCATGCAGAACCGCCATTCGGAGCAGAGGCAACAATGAACTGATTTTCCTCAGGCGTATTGATAGAAACTAAATCCCCTCCAATGGATTGTGCAGAACTTCTGGCAGCAGACCATGTTTGAGCCGTACTTTTATAATAATACGTATGACCGCCAAAGCTCCCAAGAAGAGAATAACCTATTTGAGATGCTAACGTATTGACATTCACTTCGACAATAGAAGCGTATAAATTATTCATATTTACATCGTTCCATTTACCAAAACTACCTGACCCATTATTGAAAAGGTATAGTTGTAAATGATTTTCAACACCCGCTTGATTGGGCTCACCACCATAAAAATTCGTATATGAAACACTCGTACAATTATCCGTTGCTGTTGGTTGTGGGAAAGTTGCAACGGCGCTACAATTACCCACATCGTTTGTCTTTGTAATAGAGCTTGGACAAGAGATTGTCGGTGCCGTAACATCTTTTTTCTCTACGGAAATAGTACAACTTGAACTGTTATTCGATTGGTCTTTAACCGTAAAAGTCACTATTGCAGAGCCTTTATTACTGAGGGGTGTATTGGCTGCTGGAATTTGAGTGACAACCAATGAAGCGGCTGCCGTACAATTATCAGATACCGTCAATAAACCTGTGTAATCTGGCAAAGTACCGTTACAACTCGAATTCAAATTGATGGATTGATTGGCTGGACACGTAATAGAAGGCTTTTGATTGTCCGTTACCGTTACCGTAATTGAGCAAGACGAAGTATTGCCTGCCGCATCCGTTGCAGTAAAGACAATATTATTGGGACCCAGAGGGAAGGTTGAACCGCTTGCTAAACCTGCTGTTTGAGTAATCGTCAGAACATTTTCAAGTTCGAGGATATACTGTATTGCGATAACATCATTACTGTTGTTCCATTTGCCATTTGGAAAAAGCATACCATTATGCTCTGCTCCGACATTGTTTGGCTCACCTGATTCCCAATTTGTGTAAGTCAAAGGCTCATTGGTGATCCATGCGTAGTTATTGGTACTTGCAAGGTCATTTAAACCTATCCATGTCCAATAACCTGTTGTTACAAGCGTGTTTTCTGCCGCATTTGCTAAGGTCACTAAGTGCCCGCCCCGTGCATATGCATCGGCTAAAGCCGCCGAATAAACCATGGAAGCATCAGACAAATAATATGCATGATGACCGATTGTCCCTAATAGTCGAAAACCCGCTATCGGCGCAAGGATCGTACTGAAATTGTCAGTCGCCGTTGCGCTATTGAATGTCCCTATTGCGGTACAAACACCAGAATTGGTGTTTATACTGAGGAGGGGGTTCGGGCAGGAGATAATTGGCGCCACATTATCTGATAAAGTAACATCATTGCCTGTACCACCCACGTAAGAAATCCGATAACTATTACCTGCAATAGTGACGAGACTGCCTTCTCGAAGTCCTGCGAAAGTTCCACTTACAGGGTCAGTCCCATCATTATCAATGACCATGATGACACTAAAAGTCGGCGTACCTGTTGCTTGTATTTCAAGAATAGCTTTATCTATACTAACAGTACCTTGTACCTCTAATACGTCATGTTCTGTTGCTGTAATTTCATATTCTAAGACAGCTTCACTTTCCATGATTAAATCTCCTTCAATGGTCATAAGACCAGGCGAATTACCCGGAGCGATTTTACTGCCTTTTTGCGCTTTTACTGAGGGGGCTGCCACTTTTCCTTTTCCTGCTACTTTACCGCCTTGAAGGATTTTAACTTGCTCTGCGCTTGTTAGCTTATTTTTATTTAAATTCAACAAGCCCTTTAATATGTCCATTTTTTTGACAGCAGAGTTAGCAATCAATTTAGTTTGGCTGGTTGGTGTTGGTTTATCGACTTCGATAATTGCACCGCCTACGGAGTTGAAATCCTGATCGCTTTCACCATTCATACTTATGACGACATCCGTACTTGGTGACATAGGTGCTTGAATACTGACAGCACCTTGTACTTTAATTTTTCGTTGAAGCACAGTAGCTATCAAAGCCGCTTTCTTCAACGCAATAATCGACTTAATGTCTAACCTATCCCGAACCGTCAAGTCTTCTTCCAACGTAATGGTTTCTGAATCTGGCGCATCAATTTCTACTTTATGTAAAGGTGATTTCACACTGACTTTTTGTCCACCTATAAGTTTGACCTTACCCGTTCCTGCATTAAACGACCCAAATTTAGATACTTTCATACCGTTTTTGATGGATAAAGTCTTAGAACCCAATTTTATGACACCGTTATAATCCGGATTAACTTCTAAACTTTTTATTGTAGGGTCAATATCAATATCTACATCAGAAGGTGTTGCTGCATTGAAAACGACATCATCCTCGCTTGAAGGAACGGTATTACCAGTCCAGTTGCCAGGAGTGTTCCAAAGAGTATTACCATTCGTATTCGTCCAAGTGAGTGATGGATCTTGTATAAAGGTGTAGTTTGTCAAACAGACCGTTTGAAAGTTGTAGGATGCTCCTGTAGCAGCCGTAAAACCCCAGAATACAAAAGGGCTGCTACTGAATAGATTGTTAACAATATCAGAAGTATAATTAATACGCAATGTGCCATCAAGAATCACTTGAAGATTTTTAGTTGTTGCATTCCAATCAATAACAAAAGCATGATTTGCTCCATTTTCAAGATTTGGTAGAATAAAAGGTCCTTGCAAATTTTCGGGAGCATTGTGATTTAACACACCGTTTTTTACCAACGCAATATGGTCGTCGTACGGGTCTCCAAAGTCTGAATTCTGGTATGTATCGAATTCAACACCAAGAGAAGGATTAATACCTTGAAAACCGAGTCCTCCTCCAATTGCGCCGATGCCATTACTCACTGGCTGCAAAACGAAACCAATGCCATCTGCACCATTGGCATCTATATTTCCAAAATTTAAAGTACCTGCTATATGTACATTAAAATTTAGATTGATTTTACTTTGATACCAAATAGCACCGGCTGCATCACCGATTTCTGGCGTCAATTGGTAACAATTTAAAGATGGTGAGGTGGCAACCCCTACCCGCACAAATTGCCCCCACGTATTGAGTGCTGTGAGCAAACAAACAGCCAATAGAAACCCCATCCGAACGTTTCGACCCGCTCTAAAAATAGGTGTAAAAAAAGTAGAAAAGTCATTTAAACCTTTTCCTTTTGAAAGGGTATGTCCCTGAAAAAGCCGTCCAGAATGTGAACGTTGTGTCCTGCCTGAAGCGGGAGGAGTGATTATGTGATTGTTTATCATATTGTTTACTTAAATTAAAAATTTTAATAAATGTGTTTTAATATTTTCGATACTTGAGGCATCCGACCAACAATGCCTTTATGAAAGCGGAGTGATGCAAAATATTGCCCGCACGTTGGCGATTTTACCCCCCTCAGTATATTCCGTTATTTTGGGCCTTTTGGGCAAAAGACCACAAACCGTTTTCCATTTTATCATCAATTGATCGAAACCTCTTAAAGAGATACATATCTTGACTCATGGAATTTAAAGAAAGGCGCGTGATTACTTTTATCATGGGTGTTCTGTCGTAGTATGTATAGCATCTGTCAATCCGTTTGTCTTTATTAAAGTGGCAACAATAATTCATAAAGAGTTCAACCGTTTCGTCATTGTCAAAAACCATTTTACTCATAAAGATGGAGAACACATACACGCCCGACAGACTGTATATATTGAGGTTTTTGGTACTTAAAAAAGGCGCATGTGAGAAACCTGTGAAGGAAAAGGATTTAATATGATGTTTTTCCCGCCAGTTTTGCCAGTAAACGAGTACAGCAGGTTTACCGACCAACGTGGTTTGGTTTTGCGCACCATCGTCAGGGAAACTATATACCACATCATCGGCTAGCATATCCGCCCAAGCCTCAAGGTCTAAATCAGCTTGTAGGGTAATGGCTTTTTCGACTAATACAGTATAGACTTCAATCGTCTTTTCCTCATTGCTACTCTGCTTACTTGGATTCGCACAAGTGAAGAGACTCAATAAAAATGTTGTACCTGTTAGGATTTGGATAGCTGTGTTTTTCATAGACGTTTACTTTTGTTGAATGCTTTCATTGACCTTACAAAGGTCGTATCTACCTATTTTAATCTGTTGGCACATTTGGTCAAATACTTAGACTATTTGTCCAAAACTTTGACTATTTGACCAAAAACTTAGATTTTAAGGAAAAAAACATCTTTTAGGTCATTTTATGAAATGAGGACATCAAATAACGGAGTAGGAATGAGTCCAAGCAGATTCCGAAAGAAGTCAGTATTGTAGATATGAAAGAAGAGCAGAATAGGCATAAATAACACTCCTAAACAGGTGTCATCTTTGAACGAACAGATGCGAAGAAAAGAATACCTATTTTTGTAAGTCGAATATAGGCTTCAGCAAGCCTACTTTTTGTAAAACGGCTTGAAATCGTTTATCGTTTTGGAGAAACTTAAATATCGCGGATACTTTTAGGTAGTCGGGAATCATGTTCTGATTTGCACCCATCTCAAGGTATTTCAAGCAGTTTTCTCTATCGTCTAAACCCGCATAAATGATCGCAAAATATGGGTAATTCCCTGGTGTCTGCGGCAACGATTGGAGGTATTGCTTTGCCTGCTCTCCTTGCCCCAACTTAGCTTTTGTATAGGTGATATAGTGTTGAAATTCTTTTAACCGGGGAGCCAACTGTGCCCCTATTTTGAATTCTTTTAAGGCACTATTGTAGTCTTCTCTGTTAAGATGATAAAAAGCAATCGCCCAATGAATCATATAGGCATCGTTAAAAAGCATTTCGCCGTCTTTGATGGCTGTTTTTGCAAGCTCAAATTTTCGTGCATAAGAGCAATTCCCGATATGTCCAACTAAAATCATAGAGTGCAACGGATCTAAAGCGATAGCCTTGGCGCTGTATTCAATCGCCTCATCGAACTTCCCAATGGAACGCAGTACAAGGCTGTACCAATAGTTAATTTGGGCATCGTTGGGGTTATGTTTCAAAGCAATTTGAAAAGTCGTCATCGCTTGCTCCCATTTGTTCTGGGTTTTATAGATATTAGCCAAAACAGCATAAGCCATACCATTTTCTGCATCGAGTCTTATCGCCTTCAATGCCGCTTTTTCAGCTAATCTAAAACTGGAGTCCAGCGATATTTCATCTATATTGCCTAAGCTAAAATAGGCTGCTGCTTTATTGGAATATGCCAACGAAAAATTAGGATCAATCGCAATAGCCGCATCAAATTTCAACAGACTGGCTCTTATTTTATTATCCTCTCGAGTCATCAGCAGTTGCTTTCCTTGCAAATATTCATTGTACGCCTCTATGTTTGAGGTAGGCACTTTATCCAGTTTTTGGGTTTGTTCCGTCGTCAATTTTTGATCTAATTCAACAGCAATTTCCTTGGCAACATGATTCATAATAGCAATAATATCCTTAGCTTCACCACCATAACTCTTGGTCCAAATAGTCCTGTCTTCATTCCCTTTTATCAATTCTATGCTCACTCGTACCTGTTCGCCAAACTGTACCACATTGCCTTCCAAGATATAATCAACATGCAACTCGCTCATAATTTGAGGAATCGTTTTCTTCGTTTCCCTGAAAAGCGTTGCCGATGATTTAGAAATGACCTTGAGGTTTTCGATGAGTGACAGTGATTCATAAATTTGTTCCATAACACCGTCTGCAAAAAAGGTCGCTTCGGGCGTATTCGCATTTTTGAAAGGCAAAATGACTATCGAACTTTCACGGTCTTTCGCCGAAACACCCCGCTCAGTATTTGAGGCATTGTTTTCCTTTTCTCGAAAATAAAAAGCCAAAACGAAAAACATGAGAGCAATAAAACTTAACCCAAAATACACATACTTTTTGTTGCGTTTTTGATGCGTTTTTGTTTCTGTTTTAACCTCAATATCAACGATCTCATCCATTGTTTCCACTTCTTGAATGGACTTGTTTTTTCGATAGCCTGTGGGATTAACACCAAATTCCCGTGTAAAAAACTTGGTAAAACTCTGTGGGCTATCCATACCAATTTGATAGGATACTTCAGCAATTTTAAGGTCGGAATTGTCTAATAGCTCTTTGGCTTTCAATAGTTTTCTCTGACGTATATACAACGATATAGATAGCTGTGAATATTCCTTCACCAACCGAAACAGCTGTGAACGACTTAATCCCAACTCACGACAGTAATCATCTGTCGTGTAGTTGGGATTGTCTAAATTATTTTCTATCAGTTGATTTAACTTTTCTAACCATTCATTCTCAGAGTATATCATTTATTTTGTCTCCGTTTGTGTAATGATGTTTAAAAATTGACACCCCTATATTCTTGCACAAATTTAGCCAAATTTCTATCCACCTATTAAACCTCTATTTTTATTTTTTCAAATACCATTCCTTATAACGGTGCAAGGCTTCTAAAAAATAATAATCCGCATACGTCAAAGGCGTATCTATTTCCGAGTTACCTGGCAAATGCCCCACGCTGTGCATCAGCAAAAAACCGCCGTTTTGACCCAATTTAGCCCGATATTTACTTGAAGCGAGGGAACGTATCATCTTTTCTGCTGCTGCCACATATCTTTTTTGCTCTTTATCTGCCGAATAACGTCCTAATTCCAACAATGCCGAAGCCATGATCGCACCCGCCGAAGCATCACGCAAAGCATTGGGAATATTGGGCGCATTGTAGTCCCAGTATGGAATCAAATCAGCCGTTTTGTTGGGGTGATTTAAGAGATATTCCGCTATGTTTTTAGATAAATCCAAATAACGCAAGTCTTTTGTAGCACGATACATCGTAATAAAACCATACAAACCCCAAGCCTGTCCTCTTGCCCAAGCCGATTCGTCTGCATAGCCTTGGTGTGTGATTTTGCGCTCCAATTTTCCCGTTTCCAAATTATAATCCAAAACATGATAAGAGCTGTAATCAGGGCGAAAATGCGTTGCCATAGTCGTATTGGCATGCGTGATGGCAATATCTTTAAACTTCGCATCGCCACCTTTGTCCGTTACCCAACACAACAATTCGAGGTTCATCATATTGTCAATGATGACAGGACATTTAAACTTTTCACTTGAATTCCAAGACTGAATGACCTTAATCGAAGGACGGTAACGGGTTGACAACGACATCGCCGCCGTGTCAATCGTCTTTTTGTCTTCTGCTCTTTGAAATAAACGATAGGCATTACCGAAGCTGCAATACATCATAAAGCCCAAATCGTGGTTGCCTGTGTAGTGTTTTTCAGGTTCCAAAATATCCAACCGTCTTTGCGCTTCTGCCTTGATTTCTGCGTCTTTTGTGTATTCATAAATATACAACAATGAACCAGGAAAAAAGCCGCTACACCACCATTTGGTGTTGCTTGTTTCCACTTTGCCGTCTTTCAAGGCTTTGGGCATACGGTCAGCAGGAACGTTTTTTGCCAAAACTTTGTATTGTTTTGCGGCAAAATTCATTTGTTCGTCAATAAGCGACGACATGCTCTGTTGGCTCTTAGATTGAGCGAGAACGTTTGTAGTTAAAAAAAGAAAGCCAAAGGCTGCGAATAAAATGTTTTTCATTTTGAATGATTTACGATGTTTTATGATGTTTAAATACTTCTTAATTGTTCGAAGCAAAGCTAAATGAAAAAGCCTTGAAAACAAGTGCGTTCAAGGCTTTTTGTCCCAAATACGTGGGAAATACTGAGGAGGTACGAAATACATATACCATCGGGAAGGGGGTCTAAACCTTAAAAAAACACTTTTTCTAATATTCCACCTTATAATCCTTCTTCGTCGGCTGTCCACTCCACGCCTTTTTAGCTGTCCAATCCGCCGCTTCATCTGTCCAAAAACGGTTTGTGGCGGGTAAGCCCAAAGGCAAAAAGCCCATTGTTGCCATATACAAACTGCCTGTTGAAGTATAAGTATCGGCTATCATTTGTTGCGAACCATTGAAACCTAAGATGAGCCAGTTGTTTTTATCAAAATTTTGGTTTTTATCAAACATATTGTGCATCACTTTTGTCAAACCACAACGGACTTGTGCGGGCGTAACGTGTTCGGGCAATTGCTCCATCAAAGCGGTTTGCGCTAAGGCTTGAAAAACAGACGTTCTGTAAGTGATTGAGCGACCAAAAGCGGGATAAGTGCCTTCGGGCGAAATCATACGTTCTAAGAATTCGGAATATCTGACCATACGTTTGACAGCCGTATCATAGTCTTTCTTATCTGAAAACTTCTTGTCAGAAGTCACTTTCAGAATGTCCACCAACATCGGATGAATGACAAACGAGTTGTAATAATCCATACAAAAATGTGGTCCATCACTGTACCAACCATCGCCGACATACCATTCCTGTATTTTTCTTATGCCAAGATCAATGCGTACAGGGTCATATTTTTCGCCAATAAACATCAAAAAAGTCTCAATAATGCCTGAAAACAAGAGCCAATTGCTAAACCCTGCTTTTCTATCCCGCAGTGACATAAACTCCTCGACAAACCGCTTTTTAGTGACTTCGTCCAACGGTTCCCACAAGGCTTTGGGCGCACGTAAAAAGCCATGTGCCATAAAAGCAGCATCCACAATCGGTTGGTGTTCCGTCCTAAAATTCAAATAATCAGAACTACTCGGATCAACGCAGCGAGGGAGACCCCTCAGTAAATCGGTGCGCAATTGCTTTCTCAAAACGCCTTCTTTAGTATTATCATCGGGCAAAGCCAACCACGGGGCGATGCCTGACATGGTGCGACCAATGGCTTCCATATAGGTCACTTTTGCTACTTTTAGGCTATAAGTCGGCGGTACTTCAAGAGGCATGTTCTGTTTTAAAGTGCCTTCGGCTAAATTATGGACAACAGGATAGGCTATTTTATAGAGCAAATTTGCCCAATACAAACGATCTTCTGCACCAGATGTCAATTGAGGTTGTTTGCTTTCTTTTTCTTTTGCAAAAGAGGAAAAAGGTAAACCAATGCTTGTTAATAGTCCTGTTAAAGAGAGGCTTTTTAATATGTCGCGGCGTGTATTTTTCATTGAAAAGATAAATTTTTTTTGAAAACGGTATAGAAATTAGCGTAAAACGACGAAAATACTGAGGGGGTGCAAAACTCAAAGTGTTTTCAAATAAGCAATACTCAAAGGCACTTGTTCATTCGATTTGGCATTTTCATCTTCGATGTAAAAGTATTTTATTTTTGTCTTTTTAGCCGCTTTCAGTATTTCAGGTAAATTCAATTGCCCTGTGCCAAGCGTCACGTCATTCTCTGTAGCAGTTCCGCCTGTAAAATCGCCTTTAACCCCTTTTTTTAGATCTTTGACGTGCATCAAACGAAAACGTTTCGGATACTTTTTGAGTAAAGCCACGGGGTCTTGACCCGGATGAAAGACCCAAAGAATGTCCATCTCAAAAGAAACATACTTGGGATTTGTATTTTGAACAATATAATCAAAATACGTCCCATTTTGATAAGGTGTGAATTCATACCCGTGATTGTGATAACAGAAAGTTAAGCCATTTTCTTTGAGTTTTTGCCCCCAACGGTTGAAATCCGCAACCGTTTTTTGCGCCAATGTTAAATCCATCGGGCTTGTATGCGGAATCCAAGCGACACGTACAAACTCTGCCCCAAGTATTTTCGTATCTTGAATGATGGAATCTATATTGTTATTCATGGCATCGTAATTAGTACCATAACTCGTACAAACCATGCCGCGCTCATCCAATAGCCCCCTCAGTACAGCAGCCTTTTTGCCAAATAAATTGGAAAACTCGATATTGGTAATACCCAATGCCTTGGTGTTATCCAACGTTTTAGGCAAGTCTTTGGCAAAATCTGTACGGAAGGTGTAAGACACCATGCCTGGCGTATTTTTAAGTAATTTACCAAACCTTTTTTGAGCAAAAGCACTCGTTGATAAAAAGAGAATTGCACCTAATAAGATGATTGTATTTTTCATTGACAATTTATTGAATTACGTTTATAAAATCATTTCCCACCCTTTTTCATATTCCCGTTTCCAAAGTTTCATCGCTTCTTTATCGTTCAAAATATGACCATTCGTTGGGTCACAAACCAATGACCTGCCAACACGTTGCGAGATATTGCCCAATTGAGGCAACAATGTAGATTTCTGCCCCTCAGTAATCGGTGCAGTTTGTTTTTCTTTTCCTCTAATGGATTCGACAAAATTCGACAAAATAATGCTGTCTAATTTTTCGCCCATCCCCATTGTATTGGTGCGCGTCGCTTCTTCCAATTCTGTTTTTACGTCTTTTATGAGTTTATTCCCTAAATCATACACTTTGTAATCATCGCCACCAGGGACAGTCATTGTGCCTTTGTCGCCATAAAATATGACACCACGACCTGCACCTTCACTGTTGAAGCCGTTGCAACTTCTGCCTTCCCAAAGAGCCAGTTTATTGCCCCCAAATTCATAAGAAATAGTTTGTGTATCAGGGGTTTCCCAATCATCTTTGTAGGCATATCGCCCACCGATTGAAGTAACTTTTGTTGGAAAATCAACGCCTAAACCCCAACGAATGACATCCAACTCGTGCGTACCATTGTTGAGGGCTTCGCCCGTTCCCCAATTCCAGAACCAATGCCAATTGTAATGCACCAGATTGTCTTTATAGTCTCGACGAGGCGCGGGTCCTTGCCATAAATCAAAATTGAGATGATCAGGTACAGCTATCTTTTTGCCCACACCAATCGGTTTACGCGCATTGGCGTACCAACCTTTGGCATAATAAACATTGCCAATGATGCCTTCGTGCAGCTCCTTCATGGCTTGCATTATCTTCGGAAATGATCGCCGTTGACTGCCCATTTGAATCAGTTTATTGTATTTTTTAGCGGCTTGCACCAATATTTCACCTTCATTGGGATTGTGTGAACATGGTTTTTCAACATAAACGTGTTTGCCTGCTTTCACGCCCATCAATGCTGCGGGTGCGTGCCAATGGTCGGGTGCAGCGATGACCAGTGCGTCCATGTCTTTTTCTTCCAACATTTTGCGGACATCGGTGTAGCCTTTTGGTTTTTTGCCTGTTATCTTCTCGATTTCGGCAATGGTTTTAGCGACCACTTTACTGTCCACATCGCAGACATAGCCGACTTCCACATTGGGCAATTGGGCATACATTTTAGCGAGAAAAAAACCCCGACTGTTCGTGCCCATAGACCCGATAACAACCTTTTCGTTGGGTGAACCTGTGAAAGAGAACAACTGCGGAACGGTTAATAAACTCGCTCCCGCCAATGTTGTTTTTTTGATAAAAGACCTACGATTTTCCATGATGTTTAGATGTCAAGTTTAGTGAAAAAAATGGGCGTGAATGATCCCTATTTAAGAAGCCTTTATACTGAGGGGTCAATTCTTCACCACAATAAAAGGATTTTTTCAGCATTAAATTACCAAACACCCAGTAATTTTGAAGCTCAATTTATCAAAAACAAATCAGACATGTAAACCAGCTTTTTTGAACCTATTTTTTACAATTAACCGTGCGCTTAAATTAGCACTCCTCACACTAAAACACTGTTTTAGTGGACTTCGTTGTTGGGTTACTGAGGGGTGTTAAAAAGGTGGATGCAAACCCGCATCAACCAAAACGCGCCTAAGATTTACTAATCCTTCTCTATTCAGTTGTAAGCGATTGACTGTTGCTCTTCCCGTTGGACTAATACCTATAATTTCTGTAAAATATTCACGCCATTCAAAGTGTTCAGCCCATACATCGGTACGAGGATTGTAAAGAGCAACGATAGAACCTGTTCCAGGGTCAACAGCGTGTGTAGCGGTATATTTATGATTGTTACAACGTTGGCATGAAAAAGCGAGGTTGAGAAGTACACTTAAACCACCTTTGATAAGTGGGATAATGTGTTCGATTGAAAACGATTCACCAGAGTATTTAGCTTGTACCAAACAATATTCACAACAGTTTTTTGCTCTTTCTCTCACTTCTTTTTTTAGGCTTTCCTTCATATTTCCACTGGTTTTATGCCTAAATCGGTCATAATTTTATCCAATGACACACCGCGCAATTGCGCCAATGCCCATAGATATTCCATGCGCTTGGCATGGGCAATTTCGATTTTATCACTTAAAGCTATTAGGGCTTGATACTCTTGTTCTGTCAATCGTTCTGCTCGTCTCAAGCCGACTAAATGACGATACTCTGCCCATTCTGCTTCTGAAATATCCAAATTTATCTTTTTCAAAAGGTCTGTTTCTGACAACTGTTTGGGCTTTCCTTTCGCTTGCGACACAGAAGCGGCTTGTTTGAGTAAGCGCAAAAAATAACTATCAAGGCTCATGCCTTTTGAGGCAGCTTCTTGACGCAATTGTTGTTCCATCGTTTGCGGTAAATTGATTGTCAATGCCATTTCTGTTTCTTTTTTACAAAAGTAAGTGTTTTTGATAAAAAGACAAATATTTACTGAGGGGTGGCGATTTGATTTTATAAACAGACCGCCTTGAAAGTTTGGGCTTTCAAGGCGGTCTGTGAGTTTTTACTGAGGGGTGTTCTTTAGTTTTAGAAGAGTTCTTTGGGGCGACAGAACTAGCATTGCCTTTCGTTTTACAAAGCATTAGAGATTGAAGTTAAAAGAACATTCTTTGCCAACTAAGGTTTAGATTTTTCTAAAATTGTATTCCAAATATTCTTCAGTGCTAATTTTCCCAAAAGGTGTTTTATATTTTACTTTCATTCTAACGATTATGTTTTTTTTATTTTTTTCAAAAGCTGGCTTCCAATAAACTTTATAAGATTTAGTAATTAACCTCGCAATATCCTCAAATATCCGTTCAATCTGATCCGGTTTGACTTTAACAAAATGACCAATTTCCATCTCTCCAGCTCCTGATGCTTCTGCAAGTGATATTAAATCAGAATAATCTTCATCTCCATAACCGATAAAAATAAATGGAATTTTCTTCAAAATAACTTTATTCCTTGCGACAATATAGTTTTCTTTTTTCTGACTAGTATCTAATCCATCAGTGAGACAAATAATTATTTGATAACCACTAGTTTGTTGTGAATAGTTATCAACTATCGTTGAAATACTTTCCCAAAGTGGTGTCCCACCTTCTGGTTGGATATTTTTTACAATACTAATTAATTCATCAAACTCATTTTTATTAAAGAATTTTCCACTAGCAAATCCTCTGTTGTCAGATCGTACAAAATATAAAGCGACATTACAATCAAGATTTGAATATTGTTTAAGTCCATTTAATAAAGCGATAATGGCTTCTTTGCTTTTTTCAATCTTATTATTATCTTTCATTGAACCACTGGAATCTAGGGCTATTGTAATCATAATTCTGGTACGAGTGTCTTGTATTGGTTCGACTTTAAAAACATTGGCTTTTCTTTCTTCATTTTCGGATTTTTCATACACTATAAAATTTTCAATATCAAGGCTATTCAATGGGAAAGTATTATTATTATCATCTGAAACGCTTATTGTAGTAAATAAAACTATGTTATTGTCAGTAATTTCTTCAATTTTAGAACGGTCTGCTTTTATTTTTTGAGGATTCCCCCAAAATTTACGACTACTATTAAATAGATCTTTAGCATAAGCGTTCAACATTACTAATAGACGCTTGGCTAGTTCTATTAAACCTACTGTATTTTTACCATTTCTATGAATTGAATCGTTACGCTTAACTTCAAAAAAATGTTCAATCGCATTTCCAAGGTCTAAATCAATCAAGTTTTTTTCTTTCAAACTTTCAATTACTGTATTTAAAGAATTTGCGATAGTAACATCCTCGGGAAATCCAATCTTATAAATTTCTTTGAGCGTTTTTTCAATTTCAGAGTTAAGCAGAATTAATGTCTCATTTAGATTACTCGAATTCTTTATAATTTTCGTTTCTATTCTTAAAAACTCTTCTTTTGTTTCTATTCTTAATGTATTAAATTTTTTATTTTCAAGGTCAGTTACTTCATTATTTAAGGCTTCAAGTTCCCATTCAATTGTTCCAAATAAGCTAAGTTTTGTTATACTTTTGATGAGTAATATTCCATTGTAGTTCTTGATAATTAGAATTAGCAAAAGAGTACAGGTTCCAATGATAATAAAGCCTGCGTCGTCAAAAGCTGCTCTAGTATCCCAATCAGGTTTCAATACTTTACACCTTTCGCATTCTTGGCAATAAATTTTTTCAGGCTTTTTTTCGCAAATAGCACAATATTGTTCACAATTACTACCAAATAGCCAATTACCAAAACATTCTAATTCTTTACAAACAAACCGTGCTGTAAAAATAGTAATAAATAAGAACAGTAGTAGTGTATATATTATTCTACTAAGTGATAGGAAACGTCTTTTAGAGTTGTTTTTATTCATTGATTACCTGTGTTTTTATTTTTTGGTAACAAATGATTTTATTGCGAAATCATTTGCTTAAAATACTCAACAATTTACAAAACTACATTTTCCTAATAAATAAAAAAACATTATCGTTAAAAACTGAAAATTAATCTGTTATAACCTCACATTCAATCCAAAATAACTGTCAAATCCCTGTTTATACTGAGGGGGGCTATCTCCAAACAGAAAACCTTTAAAACCATTTTGACAAAGCCTGAACGAAAGCCTACTAACGCAAAACTGTGCAATCTATCGTTACTAAAAAAATGAAAGAGTGGCGCATGACAGTCAGTAGGCAAGGGTTTTGGTCAGGTAGGGGTTTTGGTGTCGTCAGGTAGGGGCTTTGGTGTCGTCGGTAGGGGCTTTGGTGTCGTCAGGTAGGGGCTTTGGTGTCGTCGGAAAGAGCTTTGGTGTCGTTAAGTGGGTGCTTTGGTGTCGTCGGCAAGGGCTTTGGTGTCGTCAGCAGAGATTTTATTGCCGATAAACGGAGCGTAAAATCAAGGTACCCCCTCAGTATTTCGTCTATTTAAGTCCATATACTGAGAGAGTGTTAACCAAAATCCCTACTTCACAATCCCAAAATTAAATGCCCCTGTCTTCAATGCACCATAAATACGCACCCAAATAGGCAATATCGCTTCCGTTCCACGGGCATTGGTTATATCTCCCAAATCAAGGATATTGTCGGCTGACCAACCGAATTGATGCAACAATTTGATAACTTCTGCTTTGGCATCGGCATCATTACCGCAGATAAAATTGGTGTGATTGCCTTGGAGCATCGCTGGATTGGTCATCAACATGGCGGTCATGGTGTTCAATGTTTTGACGACTTTTGCATTGGGCAAAGTCTTTTGCAGTTCTTCACCGAGTGAGTTTGTATTGTTCAATCCGTCCATCAAAAAAGGCGGAAAACCTTTGCTGAAATCCAATGGATTAGAAATATCTATGATGATTTTACCGTCTAAATCGGCTGCATTGCATGATTTGAAAGCTGAAATCGTTCCGCCACCGTTCAACGCATTAATGATGATGTCGCCAAACTCCGCCGCTTGTGCAAATGTGCCTAATTCGACCTTAGTATGCGACATGTGCCAATCTCTAAAAGTCATACCCGTCATAGCGTTAGGCTTCGTTACGGCTAATGTGGCGGTGGTATCCCGAGTGCCAATCATAACGTGGTGTCCAAGTATATTCAGTTTGGCAGCAATAGTTTGTCCGACAACACCTGTTCCTAAAATAGCTGTTTTCATTGTTTCAATTGTTTTTAAAGTGAAATATAAATTGTTGATTCAGAGCTAATTAGCTTGAAATCAATCATAAACCTTTAACAACTTTAAAATGAGTATGTTCAATCTTCGACAACAACTTTGCACCCCCCTCAGTATAAATGCGGTCATACTCACTTGTTGAAGCCTTTTTATCCTTGATTTCATAATTGTCATAGTCTTGAAACACAATACCCGCAACCGTTTGTCGAAGCGTCGCTTTTCTGAAACGAGGACCGCCTTCCGAATAAGCAATGTAATCTATCAAATACGTTTTTTGATTTATCCAATAACAAAACACGTCTTCATAGTCTTTCCCACCGCCTTCTTTTTGAAAAGACACTTGTATTTTATATTGCTTTTGACCGTCTACTGTGGCTTCACCTAAATAATTCAAAATCACCGCTTTATCGCTCAATTTATAAGGCAAAAACAGAAAATAGGCTTGTGAATTAACGCCGCCGCTGAAACGTTGAGCATCTTCTTTTGACAAGTCCAATTTCTGACCGTTTATTTCTCGATAAAAACCATCGTTATTCAGCACATCGTGCTGAACGGTATTTGTAGAATCGGTCATTGTGCGCTCATACTGAAAAAGCGTTTTGTTTTGCTTCAAAACAAGATGATATTGCCTGAAATCCAAGGAAACAGCAAAGTTGTCGTAGGCTTTTCCACCATGTGCTTTGATGCTCTTTGCTATAATTTTATGTGCTTTGTCTTGTGCAAACAGCGTAATTGGTAAAATGAATAAAAGGTAAATGAGTATTTTTTTCATTGTTATTTCTTTTTAAGATTAATGTTATTGCCGCACTTTCCCAGATAAAACACTCACCTTAGAATTAAACGGATTGCCTGACGACCGACGAAAAGTCACGACTTGCCCAATATGCCACAGCGCATCACTAATCGGTCCATTGATTTCAAACCAAAAAGGATATTCCGTTGATTTATCGCCATTTTTGAAGACCATTTTAGAGTCTTCGAGCTTCTGTTTGCCGCTTTTGAGCATATCACTTGCTGTTTTTAGGTTTTCAAGCGTCCTTTGCCGTTTTACCTCAAACGTGAGCGGAGACGTTTCCTCGCCTGAACGCGTATTGACTTCATTGCGCAGGGCATTCAGCACCACTGTTGATAAACCCAAAATATGGTCAATTGTTTCCTCCGAAGTCCTCGATTCTTTGGTCGGACGAAACGCCAAATCCTCTGGACGCAACCCCTCAGTAGCCCAATAAAAACGGAAGCCGGCGCCGTCAATCAGCCGTGCAATCACACTTTCAGCTGTGTACTGAGGGGGGTAATCGGGAATTTCAGCATAAGGCAGTGTGTCCATAGTGCAAGGTTTTGCATTAAAAATACTGTTTGCAGATACATTGTGTAGCGTAGAGCAAAGAACAGCGGCGATAAAAATGAATTTCATTTTGATAGCTTTTTACATGGTGTGAAAATATAAGAATAGAAAAACGATAGTAATAGACAAAACATCTATCGTTTAGTGTCCCAAAACTAAAAAGAAATGTTGGAATGGTGGCGTGACAGTCTTCATTTTATCAAAAGACGTGGTTGTATTTCGACCAACTTACAAAAATTATTTGCAACCTTTTCGTTGATTTGTTTTCTTTTTAATTGTTCTTTTTATTTCTTTGATATATCAAAGTTTGATAAAACAAATAAAAGCTTCATCAATTCAATTTTATGGAAAAACTAAACGAAATTATTTTTTACACGATGGACAAGGCGATAAAAACCTATCGCATGTTTGCCCAGCAACAGTTGCGCGCCGCGGGTTACAAAATTACCATTGACCAATGGCTGATTATCAAAGGTATCCTTGAAAACCCTGATATTTCTCAATTGGAATTGGGCGAAAAAGCCTTTAAAGACAATGCTTCTGTGACACGTATCATTGACTTACTGGTAAAAGCGGCATATCTGGAAAGGCAATTCCACGAAACCGACCGCCGAAGGGTTAAACTCATCGTGACACAAGCTGGTATTGACATCGTGAGCAATGTGCAGAAAGTGGTTTTGCAAAATAGGAAAACCGCACTTGAAGGTATTGACCCCACAGAAATAGAATTGGTGAATAAAACAATGAATAAGATAATACAGAACTGCCATACATAATTTTTTAACAACTCTACTGACATGAAAAAGTTGCAATTTACATTTACCGTCATGCTTATCGGCATGACGGTTTTTTCTTCAAAATCACAAACGATTCGAGGCAATATTGAAGTAATGGTGACAAACGATGCCGCCAAAGTCTTAGAAGGTGTCATCATCAGTCTGTTGAATACAAAGGATTCAACCTTAGCAAAAGCTGCGATTTCTGATGAAAAAGGCACAGCTCTCTTGGAAAATATCAAGTTTGGCAATTACTTTTTAGCGGCGACTTCGATGGGGTTTAAAAAGTATATGTCGGCTCCTTTTGCCGTTAATGCGGACAATAACAGCCTTCATTTGCCAACGATTACACTGATGAAAGCGGACAATACGCTTGCAGAAGTCACGGTAGTTTCCCGCAAACCCTTTATTGAAAAGAAAATTGACCGCATTGTGGTCAACGTTGAAAACAGCATTATGAACGCAGGTAGCTCTGCAATGGAAGTGTTGGAACGTTCGCCGAGTGTCAATGTCAATCAAAACGATGTCATTAGTTTGCGCGGTAAAACGGGTGTTATTATTATGATTGATGGCAAACCTATGCCGATTGCGGGTACAGATTTAGCGAATTATCTCCGCACTTTGCCGTCTTCTGCCATCGAACGCATAGATATTATTACCAATCCTTCGTCCAAATATGATGCGGCGGGCAATTCAGGCATCATTGACATCCGCATGAAAAAAGACACGCGTTTGGGCACAAACGGCACCGTGACAGCGGGTTATGGACAAGGCATTTACCCAAAAGCCAACGCGGGTTTGACGCTCAATTACCGCAACAATAAAATCAATGCTTTTGGCAATTACAACTATGCCTACCGCATGGGTTTGAATCATTTGTTACTCGATAGAAATTTTTATACAAATGGCGTTTATAATGGGGGAGACCTCAAAGATAATTACTCTAAATCACCTTTTAGTGGGCATACGACGCGGATTGGTATGGACTATTTTCCCAATAAAAAGACGATTATTGGCTTTGTCGTCAACAGTAATTTCAATCATTATCGCAGAAATAACAATAACAATTCAATAGTGCTGAATCCTGCGCGGCAAGCCATCAATACGTTCACTTCCTTAGCAACCAATAACGACCACGCCAATAATACGGTGGCAAATATTAACTTTAAACACACTTTAGACAGCACAGGAAAGGAATTGACCGCCGACTTAGATTATGGCGTTTACAACTCTAACTCATTGACAGTCAATGCGACCAAGTATAAAAAATTGGATGGTACGGTCTTGCAGCCCAACTATGTTTTGAATGGCGACCAAGAAGGGCTTTTGAGTTTCAAAACCGCAAAAGTTGATTATACCAACCCTTTGAAAAACGGTGCAAAATGGGAAGCAGGGTTTAAAACCAGCTTCGTATCGGCTGATAATGATGCTAAATTTACGGATGTCAGCACAAGCACACCTCAAAATGATGCGAACAAAACCAACCATTTTATTTATCATGAAAACATTAATGCGGGTTACGTCAATTTCAGCAAAGAATTTAAGCATTTTGCCCTACAATTAGGACTGAGGGGTGAGCAGACAAACCTAAAAACAGAGCAATTGATTGGCAATACGCATTTTGATTCCAGTTATTTTCAATTGTATCCAACGGCTTTTTTGAATTATAAAATAACGAAAAACCAAACAATGGGCTTTTCTGTCAGCCGACGCATTGATAGACCGGGTTATTCGCAACTCAACCCTTTTTTATTTTTGATTGATGTAACGACTTACGCAACAGGCAGACCCAATTTATTGCCTCAAATAACTTGGTCGTATGAATGGAGTTATACGCTCAAAAACCTAAATTTCTCATTGAGTTATAGTCAAACAAAACAAAATCAAGACATTGCTATAGCAAAGTTTAGAGATGTGTTCCCAAACATTCCCTCAGAAGACAATGTAACGGTTCAGATTCCGATAAATCTGTCTTCGTCTGACTATTTTGGTTTATCGGTTTCTGCACCGATTGAGGTAACAAAATGGTGGAGTATGGTGAACAACGCCGATGTTTATTATCAACATTTTAATGGCACACTGGGCGGCACAACGCTCAACAACGGCACACCTGCCGCTGATTTTAGGACAAACAATAGTTTTTCGCTTAAACACGGTTGGAAAGCGGAATTGAATGCCAATTACAGCACAGGCGGACGTTCAGGTTTTATGGTACTCGACCCGCGTTGGGGTGTAGGTGTAGGCGTTCAAAAAAAAATATTGGACAATAAAGGCACTTTCCGCTTCAATATCACTGATATTTTTTGGACGAATCTGCCAAAAGCGGTCATTACATACAACAATTACATCGAAAAGTGGCATGCTTTCCGTGAAACACGAGTCGCCACAGTCACATTGACTTATCGTTTTGGCAACAGTAAAGTGGCGCAATCTAGAAGAAGAACGACAGGCTCGGAAGAAGAAAAAAGGAGGGCAGGCTGATAAAGAAAATTTCAAAAGGCTAATTATTTGCTCAAATACTGAGGGGGGTATTTTTAGTAATGGCGAGGCTTGCACTTCGCCATTACTAAATTCACTCAATCAATAATCAATCAAAAAAATTCAGTTTGTTTAATTGCGGTTATGTTTGTTTAACCTATTTCAATTCAGCCAAACGAATGTTTTTATAACTAATTGACATCTCATTTCCTGGATGCAATTGAATACCAATCGGTCCCGAAGCAGGAATGTTTTCAGATGTATAAGTCATGACTTCAACGCCATTGAGCCACACCGTATAGGTTTTATCAACCACTTTAATTTTCATGGTATTCCAATCTTTGGGCTTCAAAACATCTTTCGTTTTTGTGGCTTCTACCGGATAACGCAATTTTGGAATATATGGCGACCCCGTCATATCCCGTTTCAAAGAGCCAGAAATGCCAATTTGCACCTGATCTTCTTCGGAACGTAGGAAAAAACCCGAATCCACTGTGCCATCGCCCATCAAGAAATCGGCTTGTAAGATAAAGTTTGAATAGCTTTTTTCAGTCCACAGATTTGAACCTTTCTTTTCAGCAGTACTTTTGACAAACAGGATGCCTTTTGAGGCTGTCCACCAAACATTATTGGCAGGTGCTTTCCAACCTTTTAGGTTTTTGCCGTTAAATATCTTTTTCAATTTGGGTTCTTGTGCCTGAACCATACTAACTAAAAACAGGACAAGAGCTGCGGCAGTCATTATTTTTTTCATTCTGAAGATGTTGTTTAGAGATGAGTAAAGAGATTTGTTAATTTGTCAAAGGAAATGATTTTTAAGAGAAAATCATTTAACTACCTTTGTCTTTTAGATAAATAACTGATTAAGCAGTAAACCTCAGTAAAGGATTGGACAACGAAAAAGACATTATCGCACTATTGCAACAAGGCAATGAAGCCGCTTTTAAACAAGTTTTTGACACCTACAAAGACCGTATTTTTAATACCATTTTGTACATGGTGCAATCGGATTCAGAAGCCGAAGATTTGACCCAAGAAGTTTTTGTTGAAGTCTTTTTATCCATCGAAAACTTTAATGCACAATCCAAACTCTATACGTGGATTTACCGCATTGCCACCAATAAAGCCTTAAATCACTTGCGTTTTAAAAAAGCTAAAAAGCGTTTTGGCACGTTATTATCCATTTTCAACCTCTCCCCTACTGATGAAACGCCCGACTTTATTCATCCAGGCATTTTGTTAGAAAACAAAGAATTATCCCAATCGCTCCATCAAGCCATTGATAAATTGCCTGATAAACAGAAAACGGCGTTCATTTTGCGCCAATTAGAAGACTTGTCCTACGCTGAAATTGCAGAAGTGATGCAAACTTCTATCCCCTCAGTAGAATCGTTGCTTTTTCGGGCAAAACAAAATTTGCAAAAATATTTGACCTAAGCACAAGTTTTTAAAGGAAACCATTTCTAACGTATAAAGGAAAATGCCGAAATTCGGTAAACTCTATTTTCAATTGTTTCTAAACTATCTAAATATGGAAAATTTCAACAATAATAACCTAAAACAAAACCGTCGGACAGCCCCCGAAGGCATGTACAGCCGATTACGTGATCGGATTGTTTTAGAACGCATGAAAATAGCGAAAACGCGACGACAACTCGCTATCGGTTCTGCATTACTGCTCATTGTTGGCATCGTCAACGTCGGTATCATTCTTTTTTATACCAATGAAAAACCGAAAATTGCTGCCAACAATAACGAAAAAATGCTGTATGAAACCTATTTTGACAATCAAATACCGTTTTCGCAATGAAAAATAACATACTTAAATATTTAGTCATCGCTGCCTTGCTCGTCAATGCCGCTACCCTCCTTTTCTTTTGGTTGACACGTCCACCACACCCTGAACGACCACAAAAAGAACG
>JAYVFS010000011.1:0-20049 GCA_043772905.1 Saprospiraceae bacterium
TATTCAACGAATAAGGGAGAAACCATGATTCTTGATGATCAGTCCGAATTAAAGAACGATCCTGACAGAGAAGCGAGAAAAGCCTTTGTCTAAATTAAATAGTACAATTCGAACAAATTGTAAACTACAAATTGAACAACCATGAAAGAGGAAAGAAGACATCAAACAAGAGGTTTTTGATTTATATGACGACTACGTGTGCACTAGGCAGAAATGCGTGTATACTGGGTTATCGCACACTCTATTATTCTATGAACAGGTTTTATTGAAGCCCTGACGGCAGCAAGGCTCGATGGAACATATATACGATGGCTAAATATGATCGCTAAGACAACACTGCTAATACTGGATGATTTTGGTTTACAGCCACTCAAGCCAGATATGCGCTTAACATTATTGCAAATCATGGAAGATCGCTTCGCGAAAGGTGCGACGACACCCCACGCAATAGATAACAAAGTATATCCTGCTGCAGCCATATCCCAGCCTTCTCTTGCCAGTTTCATGGCAACTAAAATAGTTCCTATAATAAAAATGGCATCTACGAATTTGTAAATAACTTCTCTGCCTTCCTTATCAAATAAATCTGCAGTAAAACCAATGACACTTGCAAGCAGGAAACATATAAGTTGAGTGATAACAACTTGTTTGTCTGTTTTATCTCGTTTTTTTATTTCATCAAAAAATGTAAAAAAGCAAAAAAGCGATTACCATATTTCGTCATTTTAAAAAACGTCTCTTGCTTTGCCCCAAATGCAGAAATATAAGATGCCAGATTTTCATTCATACTACCTGTCACCTCTAATCTTTTTATCCCTCGACGGTTCAATTCTAGTAAAACGTTCCATAATAATAGGCTGTTTGCACCATTGTTTTCACCCTTTAGATTCCCCGTTGCTAACCAATAATTCGCTATTTGTTCGTCCCAAACGATATACAAAGCAGCTATAACCTCCCCCTCAATATTACGAGCAAAAAACATTTTACCAGCATCTTTTTTCCGAATTTCTTCGTGCAGCTTTTTGAGTTTTTGTTTTGTAACATTTGTTTCATATCTGATTCTATCAACTGATTTCTTGAAAAGCTCATAAAAACTGTCTAAATCATCTTGGGTTTCAATGCTGAAATTAAGCTTTTCTGCTTTCCGAATTGTATTTATAGCCTTGTCTTTTAAACCTTGCCAAACTTGATCTATGTTTTGTAAATCTTCAATAACATACAACATCCTCGGTTCAACATGATAGCCTGCCCACCAAAATGGCAACCAATTCTGTAACGAAGGTGGATATATTTGAAGCGAAAAAACCGTAGATGGCAGTTGCTCAATTAATTTTTTAAGCACCGCTTTTTCATGTGAAAGACGGCTTTCAGTTTTAACTATCTTGTCTTCCTTGCGTAACCATAAACCCATATAAGGTGTTTGAATCGGCATTTTAAGTACTTTAAACCCGCTGGCGCAACGTGTCAGACTGTGCAAAAATTAAATTTTCGGACAAAAACAAGGCTTATTTTGGCTAAAAAATGCGTTAAAAAGCAGTTTAAAGGTGATATGAGGAAGTGCGATTTTAGTTGCACATTTGAACGATTTTAAAAAGATGTCTGTAAAGGGTTTAAAAACAGTGCATAAAAACGAAAAATGATTCTTTAGGGCATTTTTCAGCCCTAAAGTGCCTAAAACAGATATTACACGTCTCAGATTATAGCATAGAAATATCAGGGCGAATTCACCACCGACCTTTTTTTTAGTTTTCACTAAGGTGTAAGAATAACCCCAACTTCGTTTTATGGTGCCGAATGGATGTTCAATAATTTCCTTTCGTTGTTTATAAGCTTGAGGTTTTAAGGCTAAGCGTTTTCGATTAGCTTCTACGGCCTCATCAAATTCGGTGCGTTCTATGGTTTTACCATGCCAGTTTTTATACCGATTACCTTGACATTGTTCGGCAAACGGACAGGCTTGACAGGTTTTGGATGGGAGCGTATATTGCTTGTATTTCCTATCTTTTTTGCGTTTTGATGTTGCTTTATGTACATACCAAGTGCCATTGCTTGTGAGTTTTTCTTGATTAGGACAAGTATAAGTATCTGTTTGCGCATCATAGATGAATTGCTCTTTGGTGTAAGTCGGGTTTTCTTTGGTGATTTTTGATTGAGCTATTGCCACATCTGTCGGACAGACATATGTTAGAATACCTTGTTCAGCACATTGTGCCAGTTCGCTACCGTTGTGATAGCCCGCATCGGCTAAGGCATCGAAAGTTTGGGATTCTTCTAAATGGAGTATTTCTTTTGTTGCAAGTGTTAAAGCGGAAAGGGCGTTGCTATCCCCCACATTTGTGACGTCAAAATGAACGATTAAGCTGTGTTTGGCATCGCCAACGGTTTGAACATTGTAACCCACTTCGGTTTGACGCTGTTTGAAAGGTAGGCTACGGGCATCAGGGTCAACGGTTGAAATTTGTAAATCTTCGGTTGTGCCGCCATTATCGGCTAATTCTTGTAGTTGCTTCTGAAAATCTTGATATTTCGTGCGCCGTGCTTTCAATAAAGCTAAGGCGGCATCTATTTCTTCTTTCGTTTTACCCGATGCTATCGGGCGCGAGTCGATGGCTGTTTCTTGGGTATCTTGATTGTCTAATTCTTTTAAATATTGTTCATATTCATGGGTTTTAGTATCCATTCGAGTTAGTAGTTTTTCTAAACGGGCGGCGTTGAAGTTGTTCTTTTGATTGTTTTGGGCGCGGATTTTAGTACCATCTATGGCGACTGTTTCTCCTTCTATCAAGGACATAGCGATGCAAAATTGGGTAAATTCTTTAAAAACCCCTTTGAGCGCATCTGGGTTGTCTTTGCGGAAATCTGCAATCGTATGATACTGAGGGGTCATGCGGTTGAGTAACCAATGCAGTTCGATATTTCGTTCACACTCCAACGCTAATCGACGTGAGGAACGGATGCGGTTTAGATAACCATACAAGTACAATTTAAGTAGCATCGATGGCGGATAAACAGATGTACCTTTTAGGTTGTCTGTGGTATGTTGAAAGCCTAAAGAGGCTAAATCAAGCCATTCGACAAAGGCATCTAACACCCGAACGACGTTGTCCTGAGATATACTCTCATCTATGCAAATTGGGAAAAGATTGATTTGTGTGCGGTCTATGCCTGTTTTATAAGCCATTTTATATCTGTTTTTATTGAAAGTAAGATACAACTTTCGCTTGATATGACATAATCGTAGATAAGGCTTTTTTGCACAGTCTGATGTTCGCTCGTAAGCCTTTCCAGAGGCGCAACATACTATTTTTAGGTCTTAGACCTAAAAACTAAAAATACTGAGGGGTATCTCGCCAAGCGCGACGATACCCCTCAGTATAAAACGTCAAAACCCTTTCAAACATGTGTTTGAAAGGGTTTTGACGTTTATAAACCTGTCAATGAATAACGGTACAAAATAAAAATGGCTCATTGTGTTATTTTAACCAATAATCGAAACATTATTTCCACCATCTTCGTTAAAAAATGTGAACAAATTCATATATTAATTCTATTTTTGAACTTGTATGATGTGTCCCTTTTTTAACCATAAAGACAACGACATGACAATCCTTCTGCACAATGACCTGAATGTAACACCTGTTAAGCGGCAATTTGATAAAGTCTTGAATAATCTGCAAAAAGACGACTTTAGATCAGCCGATGTAAAGAAAATGGTCGGCACGGCTTATTATCGTGCTAAATTGGACGATACCAATCGTTTGCTTTTTCAGTTTGGTCGTTACAATGAACAAACTTATCTGCTCATTTTAGAAGTTATTTTAAATCATGATTACGCCAATTCACGGTTTTTGCGCGGTGCAGTCGTGGATGAGACTAAATTGTATGCCCTACGCACAGAAAAAGACATCAAAGATGCTCCCCTCAGTATCAGCCACGTCAATACTCAAACGGGACGGTTTCATTTGCTCGACAAAATATTGTCTTTTGATGCGGTTCAAACGGAGGTGTATCAAATGCCTTTGCCCATTATTATGATTGGCTCGGCAGGCTCGGGTAAAACAGCTTTGACGCTTGAAAAAATGAAACAATTGACGGGCAATATTTTATATGTGACGCTCTCTGAATTCCTAAAAGACAATGCCCGCCAATTGTATTATAGTTTCGGCTACAACAATGCTAAACAAATCGTTACTTTTTTGTCATTCAAAGACTATATGTCAAGCATTCAAAGTGTGGAGGGTAATGAAATGACGTATAAAGTTTTCGATGATTGGATTCATAAATACAAAAATACCCACAAAATAAGGAACACCTATAAAGTTTATGAAGAGTTCAAAGGCGTTATCACAGGCTCAACAATAGAAAAAGCGTATTTGAGCAAAGAAGAATACATTGATTTGGGCATCAAACAATCCATCTTTTTGACGGCAGAAAGAAGCGGCATTTATGAATTGTTTGTCAGATATCTGGCGTTTCTGAAAGAGAAGGGCTATTACGACATGAACATCGAGGCTTACAAAAACCTCTCGAAAGCTCAGTCCCGTTATGATTATGTCGTCATAGATGAAGTACAAGATTTAACAAACGTTCAGTTGTTTTTGATACTTAAATCTTTGAAAGAGATGGGGCAATTTGTGTTGTGTGGCGATGCTAATCAAATTGTACATCCTAATTTCTTTTCTTGGACAAGTCTTAAAACCTTATTCTATCAACAAAGCACCACAACCAACAAAGACATTGTTCGCATTCTCGGTACAAACTACCGCAACACACCAGAAGTAACAGCTATCGCCAACCAACTATTAATGGTCAAAAACGCCCGTTTTGGCTCTATTGACCGTGAAAGTACTTATTTGGTCGAGGCGAATTCAGCCGCCCGAGGCGAAACTTTGTTCTATGAAGACACCCCCTCAGTAAAAAAGGAACTGAATCAAAATACGTGTCGCTCGACAAAATTTGCGGTCTTGGTGATGCACCCCGAAGATAAATTGGCTGCAAGTCAATACTTCGATACGCCGCTTATTTTTTCTGTTCAAGAAGCCAAAGGTTTAGAGTATGACAATATTATTTTGTACAACATTATTTCAAACCATGAAAAAGCCTTTAGAGAGTTAACAATAGGTGTGACCAAACAAGATTTGCAGAATGATTTGGTATATCACCGCAATCGGGACAAATCCGACAAATCGCTTGAGGTTTATAAGTTTTATATAAATTCTTTGTATGTGGCTGTCACAAGGGCGGTCAAGAATTTATATGTCATAGAGAAAGTTAGAAAACACGCCTTATTGGAATTGTTGGATTTAACGCATTTTAGGCAATCCGTCCAAATGACGGGTCACACGTCGTCGTTAGAAGATTGGCAAGACGAAGCCCAAAAGTTGGACAAACAAGGCAAGCAAGACCAAGCCGATGCCATCCGAAAATCTATTTTGAACGAGCAAAAGGTATCGGGAGACATCATCACTTTTGAGCGTTTACAAACTCTGAAGGCAGAAGCCTTTAATCCAGAGGTCTATCATAAAAAAGCAAAAGACCAACTGTTTGAGTTCTCCGCTTTTTATGACGATAATTTCTGGATGCCTGAATTGGCACATTTAAAATACAAACACGCCCAACCGCGTCATATTGTCCAAGAACAAAAAGCCTTTTTAAGGCACACACTCAATGATTATTACCACGACAATCTGAAAGCCTTGCTGCCCCTTTATGAAAAATACGGTGTCAACTTTCGCAATAACGCCAATTTGACACCCCTCATGCTGGCAGCGATGACAGGAGCGACTCAAGTGATTGAATATTTAATTGCCAATGGTGCTGACATCCATGCTGTGAATAGTTTTGGTCTAACAGCCTTTCAAATTGCCATACAACATTCCGTAACTGACCCTCATTATGCCAAAACAAGTTTAGCAAAAGTATATCCCTTGTTGAAGCAAGAGGATTTAAAACTAAAAATGCAAGAACAGATACTTATCTGTGACGATGGCGATGGCTTGTTTTTTATGCTTAATTTTATGATAGCGACCTTGCGTCATAAACTAACAAGAATGGTTAGAAATAAAATGCCTTTTTTCCATACGGATGATTTTGTAGATGCTTTTAAGTCTTACCCCCCCGCAGTCGTTGCACCACATCGCCGTCAACGCCGTTATATCAATAGTATTTTGAGTAAAAATGAACCCAGAAGGCAAAGCAAAAACAATTGGATGATATTCTTCCGTGTTGCTAAAGGTGAGTATATTTTGAATCCAACTATTGAAGTAGAAGTGGGTGACGACGAATGGATGAATATATATGAGTTAGCGGGCCTTGCGGAACTAACTTTAAGCGAACATCCCGTTTTTAGTCAGTTAGCTAAAGTCATTCAATCAATGAAAGATATTTTCGAGAGAGCTACAGATAAATCAGATAAAATATTAGAAGCAGAAACCCTACAAAGTGAAGGAGATAACCCATTGGTAGAGGATGTTAACTTAATCCATGCATAAACATCTGAATAAACGTATGGCGACATGGGTGTCGGTTTTTTTTAAGGGCTTCCATTAATACAATGTCCTATCTTTTTTGATTAACTTTGCCTAAAACTAATAATAATGAAGCCAGAAAATTCAGAAAAAACATGGTGGGATGAAAAGCCGCCGATATTCAATACTTGGCGACAGATGTATATTTTCGTCCTTGTTTTTCATGCTTTAGTGATTGCGGCGTTTTATGCTTTTACTTTAGCGTACTCATGAATCAACACATCAGTGGTTTAGATGCGTCCATTCGTTTGCAGTCCATCGGTTGCACTTTGCGTTTGAAAGATATTTATAGCAATCTTTCGCCGATTGAAGAAGAGTAGTTATAAGCGTAAAACAAGTAAAAAAGGGATAAAATGTTGCCATTTTACCCCTTTTTTTTATTTTCAAAAGACAGAATTAAACTGAAACCGCTTCGCCGTACATCTCCTCGCGCAAGGCTTTGATGCGTGGGCTGTGGACGTACTCGCCATAAGTCATCAATTGGTCAATCACGCCATTGGGTGTGATTTCGATGATGCGATTGCCGACCGTGTCAAGGATTTGATAGTCATGGCTCGTGAAAATCATATTGCCAGGGAAGTCTCTCATACCATTGTTGAGGGCGGTAATACTTTCAAGGTCAAGGTGATTCGTTGGTTCGTCCAAAATAGTAAAGTTAGGATTTGCCAACATCGCTTTTGACATCATACAACGCACTTTTTCACCACCCGACAAAACACTGGCGTTTTTGAACACCTCTTCACCACTGAACAACATACGACCTAAGAAACCACGAATGAACGACTCTTCTTTTTCTTTTGAAAACTGACGGAGCCAATCAATGAGGTTCATATCGTTCGTGCCTGTAAAGAATTTGGTATTGTCGTTGGGCAAATACTGAGGGGATATCGTTTGACCGTAAGAGAATTTGCCTGTAAAGTTTTTGTCTTCTCCTGAAATGATGTTGAAAAAGGCTGTTGGCACGTTTGCATTGCGGCAAAGAATAGCGATTTTCTCACCTTTATTCATTCTAAAACTGATGTTTTGGAACAAAAACTCACCATTTTCAGCAACTTTTGACAAGTTTTCACATTCAAAAATAACATCACCTGGGTCACGTTCAGGTTTGAAGTTGATGAAAGGATAGCGGCGACTCGATGGTCGCATATCTTCCAAATTCAATTTATCTAATGCTTTTTTACGGCTTGTCGCTTGTTTCGATTTCGAGGCATTGGCGGAGAAACGAGCGATAAACTCCATCATTTCAGCGCGTTTTTGCTCTACTTTCTTATTTTTATCTGCCATTTGGCGCGATAACAATTGACTTGTTTCGTACCAGAATGTATAGTTACCTGTGAACAAACGGATTTTACCGAAGTCAACGTCCACAACGTGCGTACACACCATGTCCAAAAAGTGACGGTCGTGGGACACAACAATCACTAAGTTTTGGTAGTCAGCGAGGAAGTCACAAAGCCATTCTGTGGTTTCAGCATCCAAGTCATTGGTCGGTTCGTCCATTAACAAACAATCGGGATTACCGAAAAGGGCTTGGGCTAAAAGGACTTTGATTTTGTCTTTACCGCTTAATTCACCCACCAAAGAGTCGTGTAACGATTCTTTGATACCCAAATTTGAAAGCAATTCAGCCGCATCAGATTCCGCCATCCAGCCGTTCATTTCGCCAAATTCGGCTTCAAGGTCGGCGGCGTGCATAGATTCCGCTTCAGTGGCATCGGGATTGTCATAAATGGCATTTTTTTCAACCATGATGTCATAAAGGCGTTTATGCCCCATCATCACAGTGTCAATGACCTTTACATCGTCGAAAGCGAAGTGGTTTTGAGAGAGAATCGCCATACGATTGCCAGGTTCGATACTGACTTCGCCGCGATTAGGCTCAATTTCGCCCGACAAAATTTTGATGAATGTGGATTTGCCCGCGCCATTCGCACCGATGACACCATAGCAATTACCTTTTGTGAATTTGAGGTTGACCTCATCGAAAAGAACGCGTTTGCCGAATTGCAACGCTACATTATTGACCGTAAGCATGAAAAATCGAGATTGGAAAATTGTTAGAAATATTTCAAAATTTCAAGAATCTAAAAATTCCAAATTCCAAAATTTAATGAAAATGCTTTGAAATTTTTAAATACAGAAATTTTTTGCGTCGCAAAGTTAGCAAAAGAAAACCGTTTGACAATGAAAGAATCGTTGTCAAACGGTCAAAAAAGAAGAAAAAATTAGCTTTGGGCTCAATAACCGTTGTTGCCGAAGCAATAAGCTAAAGTCAAACCGCCAAACATATACCAGTCATTCTTTTTCGGATTCCCTGTTTTACTCACGCCGTCGAGGTAATCTGAAAAAGTGAGACGTGTGCCCCATTCTATACCAACAGAGACCGATTCTCCAAATTGTACTTTAAAACCTAAGCCCATCGGGAAGGCGGGCACAATACTCGTGGCGCCGGCTTCTGGAAATGGATAAGGACGTGTATCGGGTGGCGCAATGGGCTCGCCATCGTTAGAGGCAATGCCCAATCCTGCAAAAATATAAGGATTAAACAGTGTACTGGAGCCTTGATAATTGTTTTCATTACTTTGACCTAAGAAATTGAATTCACTTACAACAGAAAATTCACGAAGGGTTGATTTGAATGTAAAACCACGATAACGCGTTCCCGGATCAGACGAGCGCAAATCAGAGCCTGTAAGTTTACCTTGAATAAAACTACCTCGAATGGTAAGAAAGCGATTAGGGGTATAGCGCAATATTGCACCAAAAGAAGGTTGCGTTTCTTGCCAACGAAGTGTGTTGTCGGCAAGGTCTCCTTGATAATTGCAGGCACCGATGAATAGACCTGCTTCAAATTGTGCTTTACTGAGGGGTAGGCAAAGGACAAAAGCGATAACCGTTAATTTAATTTTTTTCAATGACTTTGACATTGGTTTACGTTTTTTACGTGATTGAACTTTATGAATATCAAATAGGAACTAAATGAAAATAAATGCCTAAATGTTTGATTATCATTTATTTATGAAGTGTAAAGCAAACAATTGACTTTATCCAACTATCTCTAACGGACAAAAGTAGCAAAGAGATTCAGTATTTTTTTTGTTTGAAAAAAAGATAACACATAATTTAATAATTGTATTCATGAACGAATATTGCACTTCTTTAGTCAATTTTCATTCTTTTACATTTATAGAATGATGAAATTTGTAGTTTTGCATTTTTTACGTCTCCAAATACTCAAAATACTGAGGGGGGAGATGAATGAACTTTTTTGTGTTTTGATTGATAAAAAATTTAAAAAGATGGCATTAGATCAAGTTGACGTTGATAAAGAAGTAGAATATGAAGTTAAAAAGAAGGATGAGATGTCTTTCTGGGAACATCTCGACGAGTTACGCGGGCGGCTCATTCGTGCCATAATAGCTATTTTCATAGGTGTAATAGCTGTATTTGCAATGGGCGAATGGTTTTTTAATATGATTATTTATGCCCCCATTGATAAGTCTTTTCCGACCTATAAGATAATGTGCGATATTGCAGCAGCCACGGGTGCTAAGGACTTGTGCCTAACACCGCCCAACCTCAAGTTGATTACGATAGAAATAGGCGAGGTGTTTTTTAAACACATGCAAATTGCGATGATTGTTGGTCTTTTGGTTGCCATTCCGTATATCTTTTGGCAAGTTTGGTTGTTTATTAAACCCGGGCTTATGGAAGCAGAAGTGAAAGCAGCGCGTGGTTTTGTGACTGTGTGTTCGTCATTGTTCATCGCGGGTGTTTTATTTGGTTATTTTATTATCACCCCTTTTGCGGTGTCATTTTTAGCCAATTATACGATGGCAGGGATAGGGGGTACGTCTTCACTCGACTCTTACATTGGTTATCTGACGATGTTTACCTTGCCGATTGGGATTGTTTTTGAGTTACCTGTTATCATCTATTTTTTAGCTCGAGTGGGTATTGTTAGTTCTAAAATGTTGTCAGAATATCGCAAATACATGATTGTTATTCTGCTACTTGTTGCGGGTATCATTACGCCTTCTCCTGATATGGTGTCTCAACTCTTAGTCTTTATTCCACTTTATACGCTTTACGAAGTGGGTATCGTTGTCAGTAAAAGAGTTGAAAAAAAGAGAGCTTTAAAAGAAAGTGAAAATTTGTAAGTGAAAAGTGATACTGGGGTATCCCGAATTTTTTTTTCATATAACAGAGCCTCCTATTATTTTAGCATGACTAAAAATAGGAGGCTCTGTTGTATGAAAAAGTATTGAAGATGAGCATAAGAGAGTGATTTGCCAAGGGTATCTTCAATTTTTTTTATGTCAAGATTAAACCCAAAGGCTATACTTTTGTCATATAGAATAACCAAATGATAAAACAAAATCTTCTCCGTTTGTTTCTATGTTTGGTTATTATTATCACATATTTACTCGAATTTTTAAAACATCGAACAATGAAAACATTCCTATCCTTCCGCTTTCTTGGCGGACTCGCATTATTTATGGCGATTTTGTGCATTGCATTCGTAAAGCCAGAATCCTTTCAAACAACAGAAACCTTTTCACCTTCTTTGAGTACCGTTGATGCGGTTGTCAAAGATGAAATGGCACGACAAGACTTGATCGGTGTTGTCGTAGGCGTTGTTCAAAATGGCAACGTCACACACGTCAAAGCCTATGGTCACGTTGACGAAAACCGTACAAAAGTGATGACAAACTCTATGGTGATGCGTTGGGCTTCGATTTCTAAAATGGTGACTTCAGTTGCCGCATTCAAAGCCATCGAAAGTAAAAAGGTGGCTTTGACGGATAAAGTCACGAAATATGTCAACTATTGGCCCACAACCGGTTCAAAAAAAGACATCACGCTCGACCAGTTGCTGAGTCACCGCAGTGGCATCGTTCACTATGGCAATGATGAAAACGGAATAAAAATCTGTAACTACAAACAAGGCGCTTACAATTCGAATAAGAATTTCAACGCTGAACAATGTGTTAATGTATTTAAAGACTGTGATTTGGCATTTACACCCGGAAATCAATATATGTACACGACCTTTGGATTTAATCTCGCCGGGGCTATGATTGAAGAAGCGACGAATAAACCTTATGAGGTGTATGTTAAAGAAAACATTGCAGACAAAGCAGGTATGCCGAGTTTTACAGGTTATTCGAGCGATATAGGCGGTATTGGAAAAGATTGTAACACTTTTTTGAACAAAGATACTGAGGGGGATGTGGAATGGAAAATCCCTGGCGGTGGTTGGGCATCGAACATCACAGACATGACTAATTTTCTGAAAGGCATGTGCAATGGTATTTATTTAACAAATATGTCAGCTATGTGGGCTTCAGTCCCAGGCAATGGTTCTTATTGTTATGGTGTAACTAAAGAATCAACAGGCGGCAAAACGCATATTTCGCATGGTGGTGCACATGATGATGTGCAGACTTATTTAGGCTTTTTCCCGAATGACAAAACGGGAGTCTGTGTGATGATTAACAATGGTGATTGGGCAAAAGCGGATAGATTGGGAAAATTGATTGAAAATGCGCTCGGCTATAAATGGATTATCTCTAATCTTCCAATAGACTATTGTGGCTCTAACAATGATTGTGGGCAAGATATGGTCGGTGTTTGGCGCAAAACAGATAAGGCAAGCGAAGTTTTAGTGCGTCGTGGTTACAAAACCGATGCCTTTCACGATGAGTGGGTGACTTTATTAGCCGCAGGCTTTTATCCCGATGACATTGAAACTTGGATGGACGGTACCGTTCGGAAATGGGACGGCATTTTTAAAAAGTCGAGCAAAAAATCGGCAATGATTCGTGATTATTCAACAGATGGTTTCCATGATAAATGGGTAGAATTGTCGAAACAAGGATTGCGATTGATTGACGTTGAAACCTACCTCGACGGCACAGTACGCAAATGGGCAGGTACATTTTTAGAAAGCAATGAGACGTATTATCTGTTCAGAGATATGTCAATTGATGGTATGCATGATAAATACACAGAAATGAATAACAAAAATATCAAATTGATTGATGTTGAATGTTACTATTCAGGTACTGTCCAAAAATGGGCGGGTGTTTGGAAAGGTAATGGCACGGTGTTGTTGAATCGGAATTACAAAGAAGATGATTTTACAAATCTGCGGAACGAAAGAGAAAAATCGGGTTATAAACTCATTGATGCCGAAACGTATGTTGATTTTACTGTCCGTAAATGGGCTGGTATTTGGGAAAAAGCAGACGGCGACGAGCATTTCAGATACGATAAGAAAATGTGCGATTGGGTCAATACATACCACAATATCTATAAGCCCAGCGGTTACGAGCTGATAGACATTGAGAAGTATTAACTCTGAACGTTTAAGAACATTTAAGTGATAAGTGATAAGTGGAAAGTGAAAAGTACCAAACATGGCTAACTCAACGTTTGGCACTTACCACTTACCACTTTTCTCTTACCACTTATCACTTAAATATTGATGTCGCCAACCATTGTTTCTGGGCGTAAGACTTCATCAAATTTTTCAGCAGAGATATACCCCAAAGCCAAAGCCGCTTCTTTCAAAGTCGTCCCTTCTTTGTGTGCTTTTTGAGCAATTTCAGCCGATTTGTAGTAGCCAATATGTGGATTCAAAGCCGTTACGAGCATCAATGAGTTCGAAACGTGCTTATTAATATTGTCATACAAAGGCTCTATACCTACTGCACATTTGTCATTAAATGCTATGCAAACATCACCAATCAGACGAGCAGAATGTAGGAAATTATAAATCATCATAGGTTTAAATACATTCAGTTCAAAATGCCCTGATGCGCCGCCAATGTTTATCGCTACATCATTGCCTAAAACTTGAGCCGCTACCATTGTCATCGCTTCGCATTGAGTCGGATTCACTTTGCCAGGCATAATAGAAGAGCCGGGCTCATTGTCAGGAATGTATAACTCGCCGATACCTGCACGTGGACCAGAAGATAAAAGGCGGATATCATTGGCGATTTTCATGAGCGAGCAAGCCACCGTTTTCAATGCGCCATGCGCTTCCACAATGGCATCGTGTGCAGCCAATGCTTCAAACTTGTTTTCAGCCGTAAAGAACGGCAAGCCCGTCAAATGAGCGATATGTGCTGCTACATTCTCGGAATACTGAGGGGGGGTATTTATGCCTGTACCAACTGCCGTTCCGCCCAAAGCCAATTCAGACAGATGTGCCAATGTGTTGTTGATTGCTCTTAAACCATGTGTCAATTGCGAAGCATAGCCTGAAAACTCTTGTCCAACAGTCAAAGGCGTTGCATCCATTAAGTGCGTGCGCCCAATTTTGACCACATTTTTGTAAGCCACGGCTTTCGCATGAAGCGTATCACGCAGTTTTTCGATGCCCGGAATCGTTAATTCCATCAAAATTTTATAGGCTGCAATGTGCATAGCCGTTGGAAACGTATCGTTAGACGATTGCGATTTGTTGACATCGTCATTCGGATTCACATATTTTTTTTCGTCCGAAAGACTTCCACCGTTCAAAACATGAGCGCGGTAAGCGATGACTTCATTACAGTTCATATTCGACTGTGTACCAGAACCTGTCTGCCAAACTACGAGCGGAAATTGGTCATCCAGCTCCCCCCTCAGTATTTCGTCACATACTTTTCCGATGAGGTCACATTTGTCTTTTGGTAAAATACCTGCGTCAAAATTGGTTAAAGCGGCGGCTTTTTTGAGGTACGCAAACGCTTTGATGATTTCCTTCGGCATCTTATTAATGTCTTGAGCGATTGGAAAATTCAAAACAGAGCGTTGCGTTTGTGCGCCCCAATAGACATTTGCAGGGACTTCCACCTTGCCCATTGTGTCTTTTTCTATACGATATTGCATAATATTCGAATTATAAGATGATTAATTGAATGATTTTCGGCGTAAAGTTAAGTTAAAACATATCGAGCCTTTTAGATATTTTGATTTTTTTTTCAATTCAAAGTTCTTCAAAATAAAAAAATAGGGGTCAGGTGCTTTGAAAAACGGAAAGAGCCTGTATATTTGCATCGCTTTTTAAGAAAAGCACAATCGAAGTATAGCTCAGTTGGTTAGAGTATCGCCTTGACATGGCGGGGGTCAGTGGTTCGAATCCACTTACTTCGACAAGTTAGTTAATGGTTATTAGGGATTGGTTATTGGTTTATGACGAATAACCAATCCCTAATAACCATTAACCAAACAAAGGGATGTAGCGCACTCGTCTGGGGCGCGCAAGTTCAAATCTTGTTATCCATACCAAGATAAAATACTAAATGACAAAGAGTTATGAATTGTACAATTCATAACTCTTTGTCATTTATAAGCATGGCTGTTTATTTATTGCTTATTGCCCAACATTCGGCTACAATTCATCAAAGAACGACTTGTATGATATGCGCCTTTCCAAATATGGCTTTTATCGCCTGTTTTTTGCTGAGGCTCTTTATCAAGTCCACCTGCATATACATCTCCATGCTTATAGTCAATAAGATAATCTTGAATGTATTTCCATTGTTTTAAAAATTTTCCATAATAATCCATCTCGTCTTTTGGAAATAATTTTGCCATATATAAAAGTGTATTCATCGTTTCGACTTGTGCCCACCAATTTTTACCGCCTTTGACAATGGTAAGTGTAGGTTGGTTTTTGAAATAATAACCACCGTCATATACACCGCCCACTGTCGTATCAAAACCATATTTCAGTCCATGATCCACCAGTTTTTTAGCCATTTTAAGTGTTTTTTCATCCTTTGGTTTATCTAAAACGGTAGCCGCATCCATCAATAACCAAGCGGTTTCGATATCATGTCCAAAGGACACATGGTCTAAATTAATGTTCTTTTTTCGCACTTCGTCGGTGGAGTCTCGATAGGAACGATGCGTCCAATCGGCTTCAAAAAATAAATTCAAAAAGCCTCTACTATCGGTCATGGTATCCCGAATCAAAGTCAACATTTCTTCTAATCGTTTTTTGACCAAATCGTCTTTCCAAACACCATATAATTCAGTAAAAGCTTCCATTAAGTGAATAGAACTGTTTTGGTCTTTAGGCGGTGTATTACCCAAACCATTTTTCAAAGACGACCCATTTTTTTCTAAAAACTGGAAATAGCCGCCATATTGAGGGTCATGGCTGTGCTTTTCCAACCAATAAAACCCCTGTTTTGCTAAATTTAAAGCACTCGTATCACCACTAAATTTGTAATATGAAGCTAAAGCATAAATGGCAAAGGCATTGCCATAGGCTTGTTTGATGATGCGGTTATTTTCAAGAATAGGCTCTCCAGCTTGCGTAACTAAATTATAAAAGCCACCATCCGCAGCATCCCACATTTTATCTCTTAAAAACCTAAAACCATGTGCTGCTACTGAGGGGTATAGTGTGTTTTTGGGATAAAATTCCGCAGCTTTAGAAGCCGTCCAAACGTGTCTTGCTTGGGTGACAATCATTTTTTCTTGACGCTCCTTTTTTTCCCATTGGTAATCAAAATTACTGAGATAGCCACCAAATGTGGTGTCAACGACTCGTGGATACCACTTTTTGAGGATTAAATTGTCTAAAACATCGTTGATGGCTACTTGAAGTGGCTCTTTTTGGGAAGCCGTGTCTTTTTGCACTTGTTTACAACTCCCTAAAAAGAGAAGAAAACAACAGAAGAGAAGCGTGAGTTTTTTCATTGAATTTTAACACCCTTTTAGATTTAGGCTCAGGCAAAAATAACCAAATAACCCTTATAAATGGGCTTATTTGTTAAAAGTTTCTATAGAATCTTTGTATTTTTATGCTTGGGTGAACTTCACGTTTAGTATGTAAAAAAGCCTGTCATAAGAACAACTTAAGTCAGTAGTTTACGATGATTTTGATGGTAATGGCAGCCTCGACCGATTATTCTTGTCTTTACAAAACGATATCTGATTTCTAATTCAATTTAATTTTTAGACACATTATTATGAGTTTACGACATGCCAACATATTGGTTATAGATGATGACCTTGACGTTTTAACGGCTGTGAAGATGCTCTTGAAACATGAAGTGAAAGAGGTGGTTATCGAAAAAAATCCAGAAAACTTAAGGGAACAACTGAGCAAAAAGAAGTTTGATTTGCTGTTGTTGGATATGAATTTTAACAGCATCATCCATACAGGCAATGAGGGTTTGTTCTGGTTGCGCAAAGCGAAAACCCTCGATCCAGAAATGGCAGTCATCATGATTACGGCTTATGGCGACATTGATTTGGCGGTACGTTCGCTCAAAGAAGGGGCTTCTGATTTTATTGTAAAACCTTGGCACAATGAAAAACTTGTAAATAACATTAAAGAAACACTTAAAAGTAAAGGAAATCGACCGCATACTGAGGGGGGGGCTGCGGATTCCATTATCGGCAAAACACTACTCGGCGAGTCTGTGCAGATGACAGATATTTTTATTAAAATAAAAAAAATAGCCCCAACAGATGCCAATGTTTTGATATTAGGCGAAAACGGGACGGGCAAAGAACTCATCGCGCAAGCCATACATCAACAATCTGTGCGCTACAATAAGCCTTTTGTGAAAGTAGATATTGGTGCTTTGACCGAGTCTTTGTTCGAATCAGAATTATTTGGACATAAAAAAGGGGCTTTTACGGATGCCAAAGAAGACCGCAAAGGGCGTTTTGAAGAAGCACAAGGCGGCACACTGTTTTTAGATGAAATTGGCAATATTTCAACGCACCAACAAGCCAAACTTTTATCTGTTTTGCAAAACAGATGCGTCACACGTTTGGGTTCAAACCAAGCAATTCCGATTGATATTCGCTTGATTTGTGCTACAAATGTGCCTTTAAAAGACTTAGCAGACGAAAACCGTTTTCGTAAAGACCTCATTTACCGCATCAATACCGTTGAGATTATGCTGCCGCCTTTGCGTGAACGTTTGGTGGATATTGCCCTTTTAGCCAAACATTTTACCAATATTTATGGTGAAAAGTATCGCAAATCAGGTCTTAAAATTCATAAAAAAACCATCGAAAAGATGCAAGAATACACCTTCCCTGGCAATGTTCGGGAATTGCAGTACGCCATCGAACGCGCCGTAATTATGAGTGAAGGTGATGTGATTGAAGCCGATGACCTTATTTTTTCGCCCATAGAAACGGCAAATATGTCTCAAAATGTAGAGAATGATTTGCGGCTAAGTACCATCGAAAAAAGCACCATTGTTAAGGTTATTGAAAAACACAATGGCAATATCACTAAAGCGGCTAAAGAATTGGGCTTGACTCGAACGGCGTTGTATCGCAAATTGAGCAAACATGATATTTAATTAATGGTGAGTGGTGAATAATTTAATGGTGAATGCCCCCCTCAGTATTTTCCCACTTTTTGTCCATCAAAAACAGTCAATGATTAAAAAACCAGAAGTTCGCATCGCTATAAAAGTGCTGCTCTTGTTTGTTGTCCTTTATGCCATCGCTTTTTTTGTACAAAAAGGCACGTATGTCTATTTGCTGATTTTGGTGCCCATACTTGGCTACTTGTTGTATAATATTTATCGCATGTTGAAAAAAGCGCAAGACGAAGTGACTGAATTTGTGGAATCTATACATTATCGCGATTTTTCAAGGTATTTTAACGTCAAACAAGCACCCGCCGAATTGCAATCGTTGCGGCAGGGTTTTAATGAGATAAATTCTACTTTTCGATTCATCAGTAAAGAAAAAGAATTGCAGTATCAGTATCTGCAACAGATTTTAGAACTCGTTGATACAGGCATTATTTCTTATGATACAGAATCGGGTGCGTTGAATTGGATGAACAGCACGTTTAAAAAACTGGTTAATATTCCTTATTTAAAAACCATTGAATCACTCCAAAAACGAGATGAAAATCTATACAATGCCGTAAAACTGATTCGTCCAGGAGAAACAACTGTTGTCACCATAAACAGAGAAAACAAGTCCTTAAAGCTGTTATTGACCGCTACTTTGTTTCAAGTTGACAATAAAATCAATAAGCTCATTGCTTTTCAAAACATTCACGAAGCCTTAGATGAAAACGAAGCCCTTGCTTGGCAGAAGTTGTTGAGCGTGATGACGCATGAGATTATGAACTCTGTCGCGCCCATTTCGTCATTGGCAGATACTTTGAAAAAGCGTTTGGATTCTGTTAATTCAGATGAAAAAGATGACCTCGAATTGGGGCTTGAAACCATCCGTAAACGGAGCGAAGGGTTGTTGCGGTTTGCCGAATCCTACCGCAATCTCAATAAAATAACAACGCCTAATTTGAGTGTTATCTATGTACGCGATATTTTTGAAAACATTTTAACGCTGATGCAACCGACCTTTGAAAAGAAAAATATTGAAGTAGATGTTATCCTGAAAGACCCCGAATTGACGATACATGTTGATGTCAACCTCATCGAACAAGTGCTGATAAACCTTGTTATCAACGCCATTGAAGCCGTTAAAGAAAGAACCAATCCTCAAATTATTCTTTCTGCCTATACCGAAAAGGACAAAAGGTTGGTAAAAATAGCAGACAATGGTGCGGGTATTCCATTTGGTTTGATAGACAAAATATTTATTCCTTTTTTTAGTACCCGCAAAAATGGCAATGGCATTGGTTTGAGTCTATCGAAGCAAATTATGTTGTTGCACAAAGGCTCGATTCAAGTGCAAAGTATTGAAAATGAAGGGAGTGCGTTTTATTTGACATTCAGTCATTAGCGCCCCTCCCGATATTGCCGAACGGTTTGTTCAACTCTAAATTCTGTCGCATGAATTTGACAATTTTTAAAAAAGTCTTACTTTTGTAAAAAAAATAAAATGGTCGAATCAAAAATAGAACAGTTGTTAGTGCAACTTGAACCAAAGTTTTTGTCGCAAGTACAAGATTATTTGGAGTATTTAGTTTTTTTGCAACAGCAAAGACGACAATCTCGCAAGGCTGCTAAAAATGCCCATGAACAACCGCAAAATAATGCGCTTTCTACTTTGCATCGTTTTAAAGGAGATGCACCCTTTCCAGATGTAAATGTTTTAAAATCAGACATATATGAGCAATAAAATATTTTTGGATAGCTCGATACTTGTCGAATATCGCAAACAAATATTTGGCAAGTTTCGATACGGATTATACTATCGCTTGCCAAGCGGAAGGCATTTTACTGATTTCTACTAAAGCTGAATTCGAAGCAATATCCTATTAAATCCGCAACATTCTCAAAATCCTACTTCAAAAGAACACATCTCTACTTTTCCAACAAACGCCGTATCTGAGCTGTTTATACTGAGGGGGGCTTTGGTTTTTATTTCGCGGGTCGAGAGACCCGAATGATAAGAGGCTTCGGTTAAGAAACCGAAGCCAGCGCCGCCGTTCGTTGTTGTTGGTTTGTGGGGTGTTTGAGGAAGTCCAGACTGTGCAAAATCTCCTTTTCAATGAAAATTGAAAGTTCATTATTTTGTTTTCAATAACTATTATAAATTATATTCTGTAATTGACAATAAACAG
>JAYVFS010000012.1:0-6271 GCA_043772905.1 Saprospiraceae bacterium
GGGACTCAACTTCTGGTGTGTATTTTTCTATCATTGATTCTATTTTGAACACAATGATATGATTTTACTCTGATATTTTATTTATTTCACGTTCCTAAAACGACAAAAATAAGTAATAGAATCACAAAATCATTCCTTTTTATCCTCCTTACGAAAAGGCAAAATTTCTCCAACTTCAATTGATTTCAACATATCGGATATTGCTTGTGATTGAATATCCTCATTTAAAAACCGCCAATCAGGATTAAAGGACCGAATCAACGCCTCTTTTTTAGCTCTTGTCCAACTTTTAATTTCCTTTTCTCTTGAAATAGCATTGAAAATATAACGATGATGTTCAAAGTATAAAAGATTGTAGCAGAAGTATTTCCCTGCAAAAGTTACTTTTTCATTCATGCTATCGAAGCAATGTTCACTTAAACGTCTTTCAAGGTTATTCGTAACACCTGTGTAAAGGACAGTTTTCTTCGGATTGGTGGTTATGTAAACCCAAAAATTGTAGTTTGGATGCGGTTTTGACATAGAGAGATGTTTGTTATAAGTTTTAGAATATGTTTTAATTTGGTTTCAGATATCTCTGAATTGCCGCTTAAAAATAAAGACTTGATTTATGGTTTTATAATGTTTTGATGTATTTATTTACTGTTTATAAGTGTTTTTCATGTTTTAAACGTATTTTTTGTCATTCTGAACGTAGTGAAAGAATCTGTATAAAATATTATTCAGATTCTTTTACTGCGTTCAGAATGACAAAAAATGTGTTCAGAATGACAAAAAATACGTTTGGGAGGATAAACAAATCCACCTCCTCTGTATTCCGACATTTTTCTTTACTTTTGCTCTGTTTCTAAATGTTGGGTGACGTTGAAAGAGTTATATAGTTTTTTTTGTCATTCTGAACGCAGTGAAAGAATCTGAATAATATTTTACACTGATTCTTTCACTGCGTTCAGAATGACAAAAAAAACAGAATGACAAAAAAGCGACTCTTTTTTCACGTCAATTACAGCGATTCAGCACATAGATATTCACATTTTCAATAAAAAAGCTAAGAAGCAACAATGGCAAAAAAAGATAATTTTATCACCCAAATTGAAGCAGGGTACACATTTAAAGGCGATTCAATCGAATTAGGCGGTGCGATGTACGATGGGGAAGTCGAAACAGGTACAAAAGTGAGCATTCCTTTGAGAACCATGAATAGGCATGGCTTGATTGCCGGGGCAACCGGTTCAGGTAAAACAAAAACATTACAGATTTTGGCAGAACAACTGTCTGCAAAAGGAACGCCTGTTTTGTTGATGGACATCAAAGGTGACTTGTCGGGTGTGGCAGCAAAAGGGGGTGAAAACGATAAATTGTATGAAAGAGCGAATAAAATTGGGATTCCATATATTCCCAAAGGCAGTACTGTTGAGTTTTTGACGCTTTCAGAAGAAAAAGGCGCAAGGCTGCGGGCAACGGTTACAGAGTTTGGACCTGTGTTGTTTTCTAAAATTTTAGGTTTGAATGATACACAATCGTCGGTTATGTCGGTTGTTTTTAAATATTGCGACGACAGGGGTTTACCGCTTTTGGACTTAGAAGACATCAAAAAAGTCTTAAATTACTTCTCAAATGAAGGAAAGGACGCGTTGAAAGCCGATTATGGCAATATTTCATCCATGACAACGGGAACGATTTTAAGACGTGTCATTGAGTTGGAACAACAAGGTGCAACCGTTTTTTTTGGGGAACGCAGCTTTGAAGTAGATGACCTTTGCCGTTTGGATAACAATGGACATGGCATCATCAGCATCATTCGTTTGACCGATATTCAAGACCGTCCGAAGCTGTTTTCATCGTTTATGTTGCAATTATTGGCAGAAATTTATGCGACTTTTCCAGAAGCGGGCGATATAGACCAACCTAAATTGTGTATTTTTATTGACGAAGCGCATTTGGTTTTCAATGAAGCATCTAAGGCTTTGCTCAATCAAATCGAGTCAATTATCAAGCTTATTCGTTCAAAGGGTGTGGGTATTTATTTTTGCACTCAAAACCCACAAGACATTCCCGATGCCGTTTTAAGCCAATTGGGTATGAAACTACAACATTCTTTAAGGGCTTTTACGGCAAAAGACCGCCAAAATATTCGCCTTGTGGCACAAAACTATCCGATAACAGAACATTATGATGTTGAAACGTTGTTAACCGAACTCGGTATTGGCGAAGCATTAATCACTGTTTTGAATGAAAAAGGTATTCCGACACCACTCGTGCATACGATGTTGCGACCGCCACAATCACGTATGGATGTGTTGACAGACAGCGAAATTGACGATATACTGAGGGGGTCAAAAATCATCAAAAAATACAACGAAGTCATCAATCGAGAATCCGCTTTTGAGATTTTGACCGCTAAACTAAATCAAGCCGTCGAAGCACAACCTGCACCAAGCAGCAGTAGTCGCAGACAAAAAGAAGAACCCACATTCGTAGAACAAGCCATGAAAAACCGTTATGTCAAACAGGCGGGAACTCAAATTGTAAGAGAATTGACACGCGGGTTGTTGGGCATTTTGGGTTTGGGTGGTAAGAAGAAGATTTGGTGACTGTTTGAACGAAATCGAAAAGCTCGAAGAAGGCGTTGACACCGCCGACATCAACTATTTGATAGATTTTTACTACGACCTAAGCAATCGCATCAACAACGGCGAAACGTTTTTGCGGCTTGGTGCGGGCAAAACATTTTATGACAACTCCCTTGTTTTGTCGCTTTTGATGCACCCGAATGAAGACATCAAAAACCAAAGTGCTTGGGACTTAAAACATATTTTTCCGAATGATATTAAAAGTCTGCATCCTGTTACTCGGACGATTGCGGCGGACGGACAGCCTTTTGGGTGGGTGAAAGTGGAAGTCGGTTAAACCTTAATTTTTAAGAAACAATAAAAATCAATACAGTTATGAGCCAATATTCTCAATTCAAAGAAAACCTCAAAGACCTTTTAGAGGACAATATTCAAGCCTGTATCAAAGAATTGAAAAAAGTTTTGCAGGAAGACGATTGCTTAGATGATTTACGCATCATCGCTTCTTCTTATAAAGCCTATAAAAAATCTGAAAACTTAAATACCCTTGACAGAGATTCATTACAAATTGAAAGGCGTAAAGTCATTAAAAGTCTTTTAAATTTTATCAATGATTTAAAAGAAACGGATTTCAAAAAAGGGTCTTTTGAGCCTGAAGGCATAGAAGAGCGTATTTTTGTCGTCTCTTATGACGAATCGGCTTTGATGGAAATGAAGCGTTTCTTTTCGTCATACTTTTTCAAAAATGTGGATTACGACGCATCGGGTAAATTGGTTGTTCCCGATGATTGTGATGTCATTTTGTTTGATAATAGACTAATGGGCAAAGATGTTTATACGGACGAAGCAGAAAAACAATTGCCCCAAGCGACCCAAGACCATTTAGCTTTGTTGAAAGAGTATTTGAGCAAAACAAAGTTCAATATTGTCTATTATGGTGAGATTTTACATTGGTTGAAATACAATAGAGACCGTGTTAATGCGGCTAATTCTAAATTCACACTCTATGCGCGAATTAAAGAAACCATTGATTGTATGAAATACTACAAAGAAGAGTGAAAATACTGAGGGGGGCTATCTTCCACGAATAAAAAAGCCTTCTGCGTTACCGAAGGCTTTTTTATTCGGGCGGTGACTTCAAGTCACCGCCTGAATGCTTCGCCAAATTATCCATAATCCTGATTCTAAGAAATCCACAAACCCACAACAGACGAATAATCGCTTGCCAATTCGCCTGAGCCTCTGGCACTGACGCAGAACTCGACGTATTTGCCGAGTGGCAAATCTGTGATGACGATAGATTGTTTGGTGGTGTGCTTGCCGTTTGCCCATGCGGTATCGCTTGGCATACGGTTGTAGATGTCGAAACTTTTGCTGCCCTCGCTCCCTTTCCATTCCATGAGCGCCGCACCGAGCTTACCGTCGTATTTTTTAATGGTCACGTTGGTAGGGGGTACCAAGTCTTTGATGGCTGATTTGGACGCTTTGGATGTTTTTTTCATTTCAAAACCAGATGCCTGTGCGATGGTTGCATCGCCAGCAGCGAAGGCTTCGACCAAAAAACCCAGCTTATTCATCTGTTTGTTCATCGGCGTTAAGAGGCTGTCGCGCAAGTTTCTGCGGTCTGTGCCGCCTTTGAGCGCCTCCAAATACGCATCCCAAAAAGGCGTATAGGCAGTTTCTAATATGAGGACTTCGGGTTGAAGGCTTTCAAAAAGTGTATTTGACTTCATCTTTTGGATGATATTGTTTGCCAATAAGCCCTGCTCTTTGGGTGAGTAGTTGTTGAAAGAAAATGATAATAAACCCATAATTTTGTTAATTTAAAATGATTAAGAAAACTTTTGAATCTTATGACTTACTGGAAAGTCATATATTTTATTTGTCAAATATTATGCCAAATTATCTATTATGGGTTTGCTTTAAGTCAAAAGTTTATTCAGCTTTAGTTTTTATCATCAATTTTTTCTTTTTTGTATTTATTTGATGCGCTTTCCAAAAAATAGGGCGTAGAAAATAAATTAAGGAGAGCAGAAAATAAATTAAGGAGAGCAGAAAATAAATTGAGGAGAGCAGAAAATAAATTGAGTAGCGTAGAAAATAAATTGAGTAGCGCAGAAAATAAATTGAGTAGCGTAGAAAATAAATTAAGGAGAGCAGAAAATAAATTGAGTTGAGCAGAAAATAAATTAAGTTGAGCAGAAAATAAATTGAGTAGCGTAGAAAGTAAATTGAGTAGCGCAGAAAATAAATTGGATTGGTGTCGTTTGAATCAGGATGTTAGGGATTTTGAGGATGCTAAGGATTTAGGTTGTAACGTTATCCTTAGCATCCCCAAAATCTCTAACATCCTGATTCAAACCGTCACCACCATCATCCGTTTTCGCAACTGCCGAAAGGTCGCGTCCATCTTGCCACGTACCATACCGACAAAATTGACTTTGCCTTGTAGGTGTTGTCTGAAATGCCACAAGTTGCGGTCATGGAAAATCTGTTTGAGGCGGTCACCTGCTTTCACCATTTGACGGTATAGGTCAATGTCTTTTTTAAGGTCGGTGATATAGGCGGGTGCAATATCTACTTTGCCGGGTAGAAGGATGAGACCTGTGACTTCGGGGCTGTTGGCGAGGTGTTTTTGCCACATTTTATGCTCATTCATGTGGAACCCACTTTGGTTTATGGCGGCACGCAGCTTGTCAATGACGGATTCGGGTATTTCTTGATTACTCGAAAAGGTCATATCATCTATGAAACGGGTGTAGCGCAGATTGTGTTTGTTGGCAACGGCTTGTAGGGCTTTGTCTAAGTCTAAACACGCAAAATTGGCGAGTATGCACGATGTGGGTGCGCCCATGGGCAGACGGTTTTTGAAACAACAAAGGCGAGCTATGGCTGTGGCTGTCTTTTCACCCATGCCAATGACCCCCCTCAGTAAATCTTCGATTTTTTGCATCGGCACTTGATGATAAAAGTCTGTTAAATCTAAGTTGAGTATCCATTGCCGATTGAGGTGCCGACGGGCATTGCTCAATATGTTGCGGACAGGCAAATCATTGTCCGCCGCCGCTACACCACCATAGACGGACATCGGACGAATGCCATGATAGTAGGCTTGAAACGCGTGGTTGAGGGTTTGTTGTATTTTCTTCAATCTGTCATTCGGGGCTTCTATTAAGCGTTTGCCGCCGTCTGCTTTTGGCAAATTAAAGGCTTGATACTGAGGGGGTGCTTTTATGATAGCTTTTAAGTCGTCTTTGGGCATATTGAGCAGTTCAGCTAAGTGTTTTAGCTTCGTGCATTGTGTGAGGCGGAAGGCAGCGGCTGTTAGCTCGGTGGCTTCTAATGGTTTTGACCAGATTTGGTGTGGTGAAATTGCATACATAGTTTTTCATTTTTTGAATTAGGATGAATTAGGTTGAATTAGGATGTTAAGGATTTTGGGGATGCTAAGGATTTAGGTTGAATTAGTTGAATCAGGATGTTAGGGATTTTGAAGATGCTAAGGATTTAGGTTGAATCGGTTGAATTAAGATGCTAAGGATTTTTGGGATGCTAAGGATAGTTACCGTTACGACTAAATCTTTAGCATCCTCAAAATCCCTCGTATGTTTGTGATAGAATAGAAAAAAGAGAAAAAAGAAAGATATTTGGGCGCGGAAGTGTGAGTAATATAGCGACATCAAACAATCGTAAACTGA
>JAYVFS010000013.1:0-19966 GCA_043772905.1 Saprospiraceae bacterium
CATAACCGCAAAGGTTTGTAATTATTTTTATTCGCTCGGTATCCGCTTTGTTTTAATCTTGGATTTTTATCCAACATTACTTTGATGCGTTTGCCCTAACTGCATTTGACTACGAGCAAGTTGTTGAGCGTGTTTTATTGCATCAGGAACTTTATCTTTTAGTCGTGTATAATGGTCATTCGCTTTACCATAATCTTTATCATGATTTTGGTGAATATAACTGATGATTTCATCACAATTCAGAAAGGCTCTTGGTTTATTTTCATAATGCAGGAGAATCCAGTATTCAAAACAGATATTTGAAAAGGCAATGCCAATTGGTGTACCGCGTAACCAATCAATCGCTTCGGGAATACCTGCATGACCGTCTCTATCGAAAATAGCCCAAATGAAAATCTTATCTTCTGGGATTTTCAACACTTTTTTTGCATAGTTATACGCTTCTTTAGCGGCTTTTGCCACGCCTTTGGGGTCATGGTTTTTGGGTTTAGAAGCCATATTTGGTTGGTGAAAACCTTTGGCTTTAAAATAAGGAATGAAATAGTTAGGTTCTGTTTTAGACCCTTCACAGAATAAACGGATATAAGGAGGTATTTCTGCCATTGGTTGTTAATTCATTTCAATTTGATAGTCATTAATTGCAGGAACGGCATTGAACATACCTGCCATATACCATTTTTCGAGTTGTTTTACCCGTGAAATTCCTGTAAATTCCGAAAGCCTTTTAACAGAAGAATTGCCATGTACATCTTTATCAATGAGCATTATTTGGTCTCGTCTAAATAAAGTATTGTCAATAAGACTAATATCATGGGATGATAAAATAAGTTGAGCATTTTTTCGATTAAAATCAGGATTATGAAATAAACCAATAATCATACGAGTCAATAGAGGATGCAAATTTTTATCTAATTCATCCATAATAATTACAGAACCATCATCTAAGGCTTGAGCAACAATACCTGCCAAACCAACTAACTTCATTGTACCCGTTGATTCTTCTCTTAAATCAAAATCTGTTTTGCCAACTTCTAAGCCATTTTCATAAACTGGATGAACTGTTTTCATCCGTTTTGTTAAACGTTTGATATTTGTATTTTTATCTTCTTCTGTCATTTCTTCAGAAGACTGTTCTAATCCTGATGTATAAATATCTTTTATACCTGTATCTGCTGCTTGAATAATTGAGATAATCAGTCTTTTTAGCTTGTCATTTTCAGATGTTTTGTCACTCAAAATTAGTTCGGTTATTCTCAACATGCCTTCATCAAATATTAAGTGGGCGGCAGCATAGAATAAATAGGTTGCAAAGAAACGATACGCTTCCCTAATAGAAGGAACATCATTTGTACCCGCTTTTGACAAAAGAAGTTGATTCGGAAGTAGAGAAAAATCTTTTCCTTCTTTCCAATCGATGCTTTTTTCTTCGGTACGATTGAAAATTAGCGTAGGAAAAGTCGCTTTTTTATCTAATTCATAAACATCCAATTTCTCATTTAGAATAGTAGTCTTATTGAAATGTACCTCATAGCGATAGCGTTTTTTATCTTTCGCAATGAATTCAATTTCAAAAATAGTTGGCGCATTTAGGCTGGATTTGTCTAATTTGAAAGGTTCATAAGTCTGAATGGGTTTGTCTAATTTAAACGAGTCTGAACTAGTGACCATAAATTCTAAAGCGTATAATGCTTTGAGGAAATTACTTTTCCCAGAAGCATTAGCACCATAAATTGCCATTGTTTTTACTAAACTATTGCCATGACTTCTATCTTGTGGCAACACAATTTGGTCACTTAATTGTTTATTTCCAATCTGTCCATCTGTCCTAAAGTCCATCACTTGACGGTCTTTAATGGAGCGAAAATTTGTTACTGCGAATTCAATTATCATGATTATAAAGTTGAAATTAAAAGATTTTACATTTTTATGCAAATATAATCATTTCAAATTGAATAAAGGGGGGAATTATTCCAACCAACTTTTGTAATACTGCCCGTCATCAATCCCCAAAGCCGCCTCCGTTATACTGAGGGGTCTAAAAGTATCAATCATCACCGCCAATTCCTCCGTTTTGGTTTGTCCGATGCTGCGCTCATACGCTCCAGGCGCAGGGCCATGCGGAATACCGCTTGGGTGCAGCGTGATATACCCTTGCTCGATGTTATTGCGGCTCATAAAATCACCGTCCACATAGTACAACATTTCGTCGCTGTCAATATTCGAATGGTTGTAAGGGGCAGGAATACTGAGGGGGTGGTAATCGTAGAGACGTGGACAAAACGAACAGACGACAAACGCCTTCGTCTCAAAAGTCTGATGCACAGGCGGCGGCTGATGTACACGTCCTGTTATTGGCTCAAAATTATGGATTGAAAAACCATAAGGATAATTGTAACCGTCCCAACCAATGACATCAAAAGGGTGTGTTGGGTAAAGCATTTCGTACAAAACACCTTGTTTTTTGATTTTCACAATGAAATCTCCTTTTTCGTCGTACGTTTCAAGGTCTTGCGGCAGTTTGTAATCACGTTCGTAAAAAGGCGAATGTTCTAAGAGTTGTCCAAACCAATTCCGATACCGTTTAGGCGTGTAAATTGGGTGAAAAGATTCGGCATAGAGCAAGCGATTGTCTGCAGTATCGAAGTCAATTTGATAAATCATCCCTCGTGGAATAATCAAATAATCACCATATTCAAAGGGAATATTGCCCAATTGCGTCCGCAAAGTGCCTGTACCCCGATGTACAAACAGCATTTCATCGGCATCTGCATTTTTATAAAAATATTCGGTCAAAGACTTTTTAGGGGCTGCCAAACCGATATGAATATCTGAATTGACCAAAAGCGGTGTGCGGCTGTCCAAAAAATCGTCTTGGGACGGCACATCAAATCCTTTGAGCAATCGAGCTTTGATGTTTTTTTGCACTGCAATTTTAGGCGCAACGTCGGTTTCTGATAAAACCTCCTTCACCATCGTCGGGCGATGCACTTGATAGAGCAAGGTGGACATACCGTCAAAACCGATTGTCCCAAAAAGTTGCTCGTAGTAAAGTCCGCCGTCGGTCTTTCTAAACTGCGTATGGCGTTTGAGCGGTATTTTTCCAAGTTTGTGGTAGATAGGCATTTATAAATGAGTTTTATTTGATTATAAAATATTGTCGGTAAGTTTACACCACATTTTCTAAATCAATTCTCGACAAATATAAGATGCCTTTTATACAGTTTTAATAAAAACATTAGAGTTCAATGAATCACAACTTTTTACGCGAAGCTTTGCAGCAAAAAGTATTACCTGCTGTCACTTTTTCCTCTGTGAACGAAGCTTTGCCCGTAGCCGAGGCAATACTAAAAGGTGGATTGAGCGTCATGGAAGTGCCATTCCGAACGGACGTAGCTGCCGATGTTATTGCCATTATTAGGAAAACATTCCCCGAAATATGTATTGGAGCAGGTACATTATTGACTGCAGCACAAATAGTGAAAGCCATAGATGCGGGCGCACAATTTGGCTTGGCGCCAGGTTTCAATCCGACTATTTGTCGTAAAGCGCAACAGCATCATTTTCCTTTTATCCCTGGTGTTATGACCCCTTCAGAAATTGAATTGTCGGCTGAAATGGGTTTCTCTATTTTAAAATTGTTTCCTGCTGCTCAAGTGGGTGGTATAGCATTTTTGAAAGCCATTCAAGCACCTTATGCCCAACTAAACCTACAATTTATACCGATGGGCGGTGTTACAATTGACAATATGAGTGCCTATCTCCAATTAAAAAATGTCACTGCCGTTGGTGGCTCATGGTTGGCTTCGCGTGAGTTGATTGCGGCAAAAGCCTTTGTCCAAATAACAGAAAACGTAAAAGAAGCATTGTTAAAAACAAAATAGAAATAGTGGTATGAATAAATTTCTAAGTTGCGATTGGGGGACTTCAACATTTAGATTGCGTTTGGTCAATGCCATTACACATAAAGTTTTAGACGAAGTCGTATCAAAACAAGGTATTGCTGAAACCTTTCAAAACTGGCAAGCAACAGGTTTGCCTGAAACAGAACGGATTGGTTTTTATACGAATATACTGAGGGGGGCTGTTCGTCAATTATCAAGCAATATTGACCCAATTACGCCCATTATTCTGTCGGGTATGGCATCTTCTACAATGGGTTTGAAGGAAATGCCTTATCAAAAATTTCCTTTTACATGGGCGGTTGCGCAGTTGCCGATTCAAAAAATAGAGTCAAATGACTCATTTTTGCACCCTTTATATCTCGTTTCAGGTTTTAGAACAGAGACGGATATTATGCGTGGCGAAGAAACGCTGTTGCTTGGTTGCAACATTGCTGATGATAGAGAAAAGGTTTTTATTTTCCCCGGCACCCATTCCAAACACGTATGGGTGAAAAACCAAATCGCTTTTGATTTTAAAACCTATATGACGGGCGAGTTCTTTCACTTATTGGCAACCAAAAGCGTTTTAGCCAATTCCGTCGAAAGAGGTAACGATTTTGAAGCCTTTTCAGCAGGTGTAAAAGCCACTTTGGCTGATGGCAATCTCTTGCACAACGCCTTTTTAACACGTACCCGCCATATTTTGAGCCAATCTCACCCCCTCAGTAATTATCAATATTTGAGTGGTTTGTTAATTGGTTATGAATTAAAAACCCTTGTGCCTGATGTACCAGTCTATTTGGTTTGTGGTGCAGAACTTCAAGAATCCTACAAAAATGCCTTGATACTGAGGGGCCTAAAAAATGATATTATTTGCATAAACGCAGATGACGCACTTATCAATGGACATTGTAAAATAGCAAATTATTTTTTGTAAATAATTGAATGTTAGTTAGTTGCATTTTTTTTTCATAAATACATTATAAAACATGAATATCCTCATCGCTTGCGACAGTTTCAAAGATGCACTTGATGCTCCCTCAGTATGTCGGGCTATTGAGCGCGGTTTGCAGTTGGCAGCCCCCTCAGTAAACACACATGTTTTCCCACTCGCAGACGGTGGAGAAGGCTTGTCTGATATTTTGAACCATCATTTGGGTTTAAAAACGGTCGAAATTGAAGTACATGACCCGCTTTTCAGAAAAATAAAAGCGACCTATAATTTGAGTAAAGACAACGCAACTGCTTTTATCGAAATGGCACAAGCTGCTGGGCTACAACTTTTGACACATGAAGAACGCAATCCCTTGAAAACCACGACTTTCGGTGTCGGCGAATTGATATTCGATGCCTTAGAACGCGGTGCAAAACATATCGTTTTGGGCATTGGTGGTTCAGCGACAAATGATTTGGGTATGGGTATGGCCGCCGCTTTGGGTTGGCAGTTTTTGGATGAAAACAAGGAAAACTTAACGCCTATTGGCGGAAATTTGAATAAAATTGACAACATTACCCCCCCTCAGTATTCTTTGCTAAAAACTACTTTTTTTGAGGTCATGTGCGATGTCACCAATCCACTTTTAGGAAAAACAGGTGCCGCACGTGTTTATGCCAAACAAAAAGGCGCGAGTGATAGCGATGTGGAAACATTGGAGCAAGGGGCAGTTAACTTTTGGAAAGTTGCCAACTTTCCAAAAGTTGGGGTAGAAACGGCAGGCGCAGGTGCTGCCGGCGGTTTAGGCTTTGGCGCACTGTTTTTCTTAAATGCGACCATCAAAAGCGGCATTGATGCTATGATGGATTTGACCGATTTTGATAAACATGTGGCCTGGGCGGATGTGATTTTTACAGGCGAAGGACGGCTTGACAGCCAAACCGCACATGGCAAATTGATATCTGGGATTATATCAAGATCCAAAGGAAAACCTATTATTGCACTCTGTGGCGCTCTTGACACATCCCCTCAGTATTTAAGTGATTTAGGCTTAAAAGCCGCTTTTTCTATTGCTCAAAAACCGTGTACCTTGCCCGAAGCCCTAGCATTGACATCTGAAAACTTAGAAAAAACGGCTTTTAATATCGGAAAACTTATTTTTTAAACACTTTCCAAGTAATGCACATCTGACATAGCCCTCAGTTTTTCAGCCGCCTGTTCTGCCGTAATATCCCGCTGCGGCATACCCAACATTTCATACCCAACCATAAACTTTTTGACCGTTGCTGACCTCAATAATGGTGGATAAAAGTGCATGTGCCAATGCCATTCTGCATGTTCGCCATCATTGACAGGGCTTTGGTGCATACCTGCCGAATAGGGGAAACTGGTCTGAAAAAGATTGTCGTAGCGGATGGTCAATTGTTTGATGATATTTGCCAAATTCTGTTTTTCTGAATCCGTAAAATCTGTAATCGACGTAATATGCCGGCGACTCATAACCAAAACTTCGTAAGGCCAGACCGCCCAAAAAGGAATAACTGCTACAAAATCGTCGTTCAAACAAACGATTCTTTCCTTTTTTTCTAATTCTATCTTCAAATAATCAGAAAGCAGGCTTCTACCTGTTGCGTCAAAATGCTTTTTGAATTGCACCGTTTCTTTAGCCACTTCCATCGGCACTTCGCTTTGACTCCAAATTTGTCCATGCGGATGCGGATTGCTGCAACCCATGATAGCACCTTTGTTTTCAAAAATCTGAATGTATTTTATCCACTCATTTTTTGACAATTCTTGAAATTCTGCTTGCCATAAGTCCACCACTTTTGCAATGTCTGCTTCTGCCATTTGAGGCAAAGTCAAAGCATGATTGGGCGAAAAACAAATCACTTTGCAGATGCCTCGTTCGCTTTTGGCTTGCAGCAAATCTTGTTCAATATACGTCCCATCAGGCGTATCGGTCAATAAAGCCGAAAAATCATTCGTGAACGAATACGGCGATGTATAATCTGGATTCGCAGAGCCGTCTGCCCTTGTATTCGTAGGACACAAGTAACAACTTGGGTCATAAGACGGGCGGTTGTCGGGCGGCAAAGCCTCGACTTTTCCTTGCCACGGGCGTTTGGTACGATGCGGCGATACCAAAACCCACTCGCCTGTGAGCATATTCAGCCGCTGATGCGGGTGTTCTTTGTAATCGAAATTGTTTGTCATAATTATCTTAGTTTAATAGTTAATTGGCAAATTCGTTTTATGCTCTAACGTCGGCGAGGTTCAAAACCTCGCCGACGTTTAGAATGAAAACCATTGAAAATAAATTATTTAGATTCTTTCACTCCGTTCAGAATGACAAAAAAAGACGTTATCTATACAAAAACAGACGTGCCATCTTCCAGCGCAATCACATAACTTTTCATGTCTAATTGCATTGCTTCGGCATAAAGAGGCGCAATGCGTTCAATCAAAGCATCAACCGCTTCCTCTTTGACCAAATTGATGGTGCAACCACCGAAGCCGCCGCCCATCATCCGCGCACCCAATACTGAGGGGTCGCCTTTTACTTGGTCAACCAAAAAATCAAGTTCTGGACAGCTCACTTCATACTCTTTGCTGAGTCCATGATGCGTTGCGAACATCTTTTTGCCAAATGTTGCAATGTCACCTTTTTCAAGTGCCACGCAGCCATCAAGCAAGCGTTGTTTTTCTTCTACAATGTATTTACACCTGTTATATACAAGCGTAGTGGGGTCAATGCAGTCGTCAACCATGCTCATATCTGCATCTCGAAGGCTTTTTACTGAGGGGTGCTTTTTTTGAATCAACGCCACACCTTCTTCACATTGTTCACGACGAGTATTGTATTCAGACGATGCCAAAGAGTGTTTGACATTGGTATCGAGCAAAACAATTTTAAGTCCCTCCATTTTTAAAGGGAAATATTCATATGCCAAAGAGCGACAATCGAGGCGCAAAACGTGGTTCTTTTTGCCGAACATACTGGCAAATTGATCCATAATGCCGCATTTAACGCCCGCATATTCATGTTCCGCTTTTTGCGACATTTGAACCATCGTCAACCGATCCAAACCCGATTTCAAAAGTTCATCTAAGGCAAAAGTCGTCGCACATTCTATTGCTGCGGACGAAGACAGCCCCGCTCCTATCGGCACATCACTTGCCAAAATAGCGTTAAAACCTTTGATTTTTATGCCTTTTTCCGCAAATTGGGCTGCAGCACCCAATATGAAATTGGGCCAACTGACATCGCCAATGGGTTTAAGATCCAAAACTTCCGTCGAAAAAGTCTCTTTCAAATCATAGGCTGTCAGATGAATTTCATCATCATCACGCAACGAAATAGCGACATAAGCCGCTTTGTCTATCGCAGCAGGCAACACATAACCCTCGTTATAATCGGTGTGTTCCCCAATGAGGTTGATGCGTCCAGGTGAGCGTACAATGAGGGGTTCTGCCTTGTGTTTTTCTCTAAAAAGAGCTTTAATGGTCTCTAATTCCTTGAATTGCATATTGATTTTAGTTGTTTAATAAAAATTGGTTATTTATAAATACTTGAAATTACTTCTCTGACACGAATTTCACAAATTACACGAATTGCTTTTTTTAGTTTTTAAATTCTGATTTTTGAAATCCCTAAAAATCCTTTCATTTTAATTCGTGTAATTCGTGTCTAACCTAAGTCCTCACACCTTATATACTTGCGCACATGTCTGTCCCCACAACATTTTTTTTTCAATCGCCGACAAATGACGTGTATTGTGTTCCACTATCTCCACTACCCTATCGTAAGCAGCCGCCACTTGACAAACGGGCCAATCACTGCCAAACATAACCCTTTCACTGCCAAAACAATCTAAAATATGGTGAATGTATTTTGTAAAAATGGCTGGTTCTGGTTTTGACCAATCCGCTTCTGTCACCATGCCCGAAATTTTGCAATAGACATTTGGAAAGGCAGAAAGCGCTTTGATGTCTTTTTCCCATGCTGCCGTATCGCCGTTTTTAATGTCGGGTTTGGCAATATGGTCAAGTACAAAAGTTTGTTTTGGAAAAAGGGCTACCAACTTGCACGCATTGGGCAATTGCTTAGGAAAAATAAGAATGTCATACACAAAATTGTGTATTTTTAAGGCAGCTATACCTCGTAAAAACGCTGGTTGAAGCATAAAATCCAAGTCAGGTTCGCCTTGCAAAACATGCCGAAAACCTTTCACTACTTTGAATTGTGCATAGTGATTGAGTCTTTCTTCAATATTTTCATCACGTAGGTCAATCCAACCCACGACCCCTTTGATAAAAGGGTTTGTATCGGCTAATCCGATTAAAAAATCCGTTTCTTCCTCCGATTGACGTGCTTGAACGGCAATACAGCCATCAAAACTGTTTTTTTGCAACAGCGGTGCTAAATCGGGCGGCAAAAAGTCCTTTGCAATGACTTGCATACTGTCGTCAATCCAATCATAAACGATTGGGTCATAATGCCAAAAGTGTTGATGTGCATCTATTGTCATAATTTTAAAATCAATTTTTAGTCCCCCTCAGTATTCATCTTAAATTCAAGCAATCTTACCAAAATGCCTTTGATAATACCTATTTAGCCTATACTCCCTCCACTCTACCTAAAAGAATCAGGTCTCAAAGTCTTAATTGAATTAAAAAAAGCGGCTTTGAAAGCATTGTTTTTAAGATTTTCATCCAGCGTTTTTTTTGCATCATAAGTACTGCCAAACATAGAATAGTGTATTTTTTCAAGGGCTTCTACGACCAAATGAGCATCGTTTTCTATCAATTTCAGGATAATCGCTTCTTCTTTCCTAAACTTTTCGGCTTGGGCTTCTTGTTTTTTGAGTTTTTGCTCATTTTCTGCTTGCAACTGCTTATCTATTTTCGATTTATCTATACTTTTTTTAACAGACTGTTGCTCAAAACTGTCTGTATAACCTTCTTGAACAGCTTTAACAAAGAAACCAGCCACGTTGTCTTTGACTTTCCCTGCTTGCAAAGCCCGTTCTGTCACCCTTACGGCTTGCCGGATCTCCGCTTCTTTGTGTTTTTCTGCCAAAGACATCAAGACTTTAAGGCTCACTTTCCATTTCACGACAACAACAGGATAAAGTTCTGTGAACAATTCTTCCATGGGATCTTCGATTAGATGTTCCGAAAGGATTGTTGGGGTAGGTAATACTGAGGGGGGGGACGGCGGCGGTGCATCCTCAAAAAGCATGGTTGGGTTATTTTCTAAAATATGGAATTTTATAGCGACGACTTTACGAGAAGCCTTTATCTCATCATACGTAAATTTTATATCGGTTGTCTTGCCCAAACGTTTTTGTGCCTCATCTAATACCTTGACTTTGAATCGGTTATAAGATTCATACTTATCCCCCACTCCCAGCATTTCTTTGAGTACATCTAAGTTGATACTGATATGGCGTTGCTTTTTGCCTATGTATTGTTTCAATATTTGATAAATCCGAATGCTCGACCCTGTGTGCAAAAACTTATAATTTGTCACATCTAATTTGGTAAAATCTCTCGAAAGCTCTAATAAAAAGGGCTTCAATTTGGGGTGAAACGTTAGGTTTATCACCAATTTATCGTTGGATTCTCTTTTGGTGTATCGTTCCAAACTTGAAACCAAATGCGTTTCCAATTCTTTTTGTTCACCTTTTTCGTCTTTGAAGTAAATAACAACTTTTCGATCCAATAAACGCTGCGCCGCATCCATGACATATTCATAAATCCGACCACTGCGCTGCAAACCCAAATACTCAATCAAGTCTTTAATATGTATTTCATATTCTTTAAATTCCTTATCATAAGGGTCAATCATAGAGCACATTCTGCCAAACAAAACGATTTCCCAAAATGTCACTTTGTCTTTATACCGTGCTTGTATAAAATCATTTGAATGAACAACAATGTTCTCTGAATTCGCTAATTGGACTTCTCGATGGTTCTCCATTACGTTATTTTTTCACAAACATAACGAATACCTATTAGTCCTAAAAGTAGTTTTTAAGAAAAAGTAAAAACTACCAAATGTACAAAGGAGTCAAACATATCTTAAAAACTACTAAATGTACACACCGCCCCTATGACAAAGCTGCACAAAAAGTATATAAAACGATAATAATAGAAGGAAACGATAGTAAAAAACAAAGGAAAGCTGTAGAATTCGGTCATTTAATGCACCTGTGTACATTTAGTAGTGGTCAAATGTGTATTTAGTAGCAATACGGTGTGTATTTGGTAGCTTATGGGTGTACATTTAGTAGTAACAATGTGTACATTTGGTAGTTTTTACGTGTGTATTTAGTAGCTTAAAATAGGTTTAAACTATTGAAAATCAAATAGATATGGGGTGGACAAACAATTAAACAAATAAACAAATAAAAAACAGACAAACAGAACATCATTTGTTTGCTTTTTATATTTCAATGATGTTTTTTATTGTTTTTGTAAATATTCGCGAGCGGCGAGGCACAAGAGCCCTTTTAGCGTTTGCCCCGAAACGTCAATATGATCTTTGATGTCTAAATACAAATCCATAGGTAGTTCGATGTTAAACCGATGCACTTCGCGGTTCGCTTTGGGTGCACGTGCCTTTGGCGTATTATTCTCTTTGTTAGTTATGGGCTCAGTTGTTGGTGCTTCGGCAATGATAGATTGTATCGCTGGCGCGGCATCTACGGCCCTTTTTTGTTCGAGTGCTTCTAATGCCGCTTCTTTTTCGGCGACACTAACGAGTTTTCTTGTGAGTAATTTTTTAGCCATTGTACATGAATTTAGTACAGTAATGTGTATTTATGTATAGATATGTGTATTAGTTTACAAAAATACACAAAAGTTTACAAAAGCGTGTATTTAGGTGTATTTTTTGAACAACAAATACGCTTTTTACTGAGGGGGGTGATTTATAGCGCTTTCAATATTTTTTCAATCTCGTCGGTCAACCGATTAAATTCATCTTGGGCTTTTTTGTCTTTGTGCTCCGTAACGCCCAAACCTTGTACAATGGTTTCGCGGTAAGCGACTCTATCGCCAATGCTGCTTTCAAGGCAAGGCAGTTCAAATTCGGCAAGGGCTGATTTGACTTCTTTATCCACGTTGTAGTGTTTGGTGAATTTGTTCAACAACAAATATGCCTGTAAGCCTTCTTTAAACTCTTTCGCTTGATTGTAGCGTTCTAAAAAAGACTCAAATGACCAATAATCGTAGCCACTTGGCGAAATGGGAACGATAATCAAATCGCTGGACAATAGCGTACTGCTTGCCAATTTCGACAATTGAGGCGTACCATCCAAAATGACGATGTCATAGTTTTTACTGATGGCATCTACTTCTCGTATGAGTTTTTCACCACTGACCGTTACGACGGGAACGTGCATCATGGTGTCTTCTCGTTGTTCCGACCATTTGACAGATGAGCGTTGTTGCTCGTCGGTATCAACGATGCAGACGCTATAACCTCTTTGAGCAAGGGCTACCCCTAAGTTAGTTGATATGGTTGTTTTTCCAACACCCCCTTTTAGATTTGTAACAGCAATGACCATTTATTTACAATTTTGTACAAAGGTATGTATTTATGTGTATTTGTACACAATATTGTGCATTATTTTGCCTTTTACTTATTTTTATAATCATACTGATGGGTGTATTTATGTGTAGATATGTGTATTACTATGTGTAATTGTATTTTTATGTGTATTTATTTATAATTAGTTTAAACGTCCTGCCTGTTTTGTTCAAAAACTTTTCATTGGAAAGTACCAAGAACTAAGTTTTTATGCTTTTTGGGGTACGTTGATTGAAAAGATGTGAATCTGTGGATCGAGTAATTAAATGGGCTTTAAAATAAAATTGTGTCCTTCTACAATTTGAAGAAAATAGGGAATAGGGTAGGGAATAGGTTTTTTATTGAATAATTGAGGTGCATAAATGTGTATTATTGTGTAATAGTATGTAACAATATGTAGTATTGTGCATTTATGTAAATTATTGTGCAATTATTGTTGCGTTCAAAAAATAAGAATTTTTAAGTTTCGGAATTATCGAGTTAATAGTCACGTTGGTAGCCTCCGTAACCCTTGAAAAACGGTTAAACGTATTGCCAAATTGGGCTATGATAAAATCGGCTCGCCCTGTGTCAAAAAAAATCACATCTGTTTAGGGGTTAAGGGCTGTCAACCCACCATAGAATTTAGGGCAAATTTAGAAATGTTTTAAACCAGCAGGAATCGGCTATCTTGTTAGGTAATCGAATGAGATTCAAAAAAAATCTTACAAAAAATCGCTGTATTACCGATAACGTTGCCGGTAACGCTACCGGAATTTTATTTTGCAATATACGCTTTTTATTGAAAAGTAATTCTGAAAAAATAGTGATTTTCAATTTATTCAACTGTAACTTTGACGTATCATTACCTTAGTGAACAATCACAATGCAACAAATATGACCAAAAGGCTATCCAAAACTTAGTGTTTTATGCTCCATTTTAACTTTATAAATCAGCAATGACCCCCTCAGTAATATGAATCGAATTTACAAAAAAACTTAAAAATATGTCTATATCTCTTAAAGTTTGTCTCATTTCGGGTGTTCTATATCTTGTCCAAGGTTTAAGCGCACAAAATGCACCACAGACATTGATATTAGATGGCGATGCTTTGGCAAAAAATCAACAAGAGCTTTCAGCCAACAAAAACAGTGAAAAAGCAGCCGCACTCAAAAAGCTGTTGAAAGATGCCGATAAAGTCGTCCAAGAAGGCGTATTGTATTCTGTCATGCACAAAAAACAGACACCGCCCAGTGGCGACAAACACGACTACATGAGCCAAGCCCCTTATTGGTGGCCCGACCCGACGAAAAAAGATGGTTTGCCGTATATCAAAAAAGACGGTTTAAAAAATCCTGAACTAAAAGACATTCCAGATACCGACGAAATGGACGACATGGAGGACGATGCCGAAACAACCGCTTTGGCTTATTTTTTCTCAAAAGACGAACGTTATGCAGCTCATGCCGCCCGCTTGATTAAAACATGGTTTTTGGATAAAGAAACACGTCAAAACCCGAATCTTAACTTCTCACAAGGTATTCCGGGCATTAATAAAGGTAGAGGAATCGGCATCATCGAGTCGCGGGAACTCTACAAAGTCATTGATGCGGCTATTTTACTGAGGGGGTCGAAAAATTGGTTAGAAGACGACCACAAAGCTTTGAAAAAATGGTTTTCTGAATTTTTGACATGGCTCATCGAAAGTCCAATCGGGAAAGATGAAGCGGATGAACCGAACAACCATGGCAACTACTACAATATGCAGGTCATCAACTTCGCCCTGTTTACGGAACAAAAGGGAGTGGCACTCAAACAAATAGACATTGCTAAAAAACTCATCGTCAAGCAGATAACGCCTGAAGGCAGTCAACCCCTTGAATTGGCACGGACAAAGTCTTGGGATTATGTCAATATGAACCTTTTGGGCTATTGTTTTATCGCTCGTTTGGGCGAAAAAGTCAACGCCGATGTGTGGAATTTTGAGACTTCTGATGGCAAAAGTGTCAAAAAATGTGTGGATTGGCTCATCCCGTATCTCAAAAAGGAGAAAAAATGGGATCACGAACAGATTAAGAAATTTGATTACGCTGAAACACTCGCTATTTTGAAAATGGGTGCCAAAGCTTTTAACCAACCCGCTTATGAAAGTTTGGCAAAAGAAGTAGATGAGGCGACAAACCCAAAGCCTTATTATCAATTAGCTTTTTAGTCAATGTACTAAGGTCGGCGAGGTTCAAAACCTCGCCGACCTTGAGAACGCAAATAAAAAAAATCGTGAAAAAGTATATTACACAATCATATTTCACCCTTTTTGTAGGATTTCTTTTTGCCCTGCCTTGTGTTACTTCTGCACAAGTAACATTGAATGCGGATGGTCCAGGCAATACTTATGAATTAATCAACAGTGTTTTAGCTCCAGGTTACGATGTCATCGAAAGTGCGGAATGTATTCACTCCGCCTTTGGTCGACACATTGCCGAGGTGTATGACAACGATTTGATGCAATACGTTTTTGAATTTTATATTCATGTCACGCCCGACAATGACCGTTGCACGAGTGCTACGGACAGGCAACGAGTAGAAATCAAAACCTATGACCAATCGCCCGCCAATCTAAGAGGCACAGTGGGTGAAACAGTGACTTATAAATGGAAATTCAAGATACCCTCAGGTTTTCAACCGTCTTCCATTTTTACACATATTCATCAAGTAAAACCTGTGAATGGCGACGATGGCAATCCTTTATTCACCATAACATTGCGAAAAGGAACGCCTAACAAATTGGAGGTCACTTATTATGATGCGACGTTGCCTACAAATGTTCAAACCAAATTGGTCAATACCAACATAACACCCTTTGAAAACACTTGGGTAGAAGCCACTGAAACCATCAAAGTAGGGGCAAATGGCACATATTCCATGGTCATAAAAAGAGTGAGCGACAATGCCGTTTTGGTCAATTACAGCAGCAGCAATATCGTTACCATCAGACCTGACAATGATTTTATCAGGCCTAAATGGGGCATTTATCGCAGCTTAAATACACCTGCCGACTTGCGCGACGAATCGCTTAGGTTTGCCAATTTTTCGATACAAGAAGGGGCGATTATCCCCGTTGGTTTATCTGAATTTGAAGCGAATCACAAGCAAAAATCTGTTTTCCTTGTTTGGAAAACAGAAAGCGAAAAAGAGAATGATGTCTTCATTATTGAACATTCGACCGATGGTAAAAACTTTCAAACCATCGGTCAAGTCAAAGGACATGGAACGACAAAGACAGCCCAGAGCTACGCCTTTGAGCATACGACCCCCTCAGTAAAAATCAACTATTACCGCATAAAACAAGTGGATTTTAATGGTTCTTTCACTTATAGTTTAATGCGTGTTGTTGATTTTAGTCAAACAAGGTTGGTTATCAAAAACACTTTGGTAAATGCCATCCTTGATATCGAAACAGATGAAGGGAAGGAAACGACCCTCCGTATTTTCAATACATTAGGTCAACAAGTTTTGACTCATAAAGGGCAAGGCGCACAGCGTATCAATGTCAGCACATTACCGATTGGCACATACATCATCAGCACAGCTACGGGGGCAGAAGGTCGCTTTGTGAAACATTAAGGTCCCCCTCAGTATTTATATATTCATTCTTTCAATAAACTATTTTTAACTTATTTTTAAATCATAACAATTATGAAAAGGAAGATTTACGTAGGTTTTTTTACGCAAAAGGTTCGTAATTTAGTATTGGGCTTGATGGTCTTTACAAGTTTTTCTGCTTTTGGACAGTCTCCAGAAGTTTTTTCAACGGCAGGGTCATTTTCATGGACATGTCCTACGAGCGTTACTTCCGTAAAAGTAGAATGTTGGGGTGCAGGTGGCGCTGGTGGCGCAGCTACGAATACTGCAACAAGAGTCGGCGGCGGTGGTGGTGGTGGGTCTTATGTCACAAACACTATAACCGTAGTACCGGGAACGACATACAACATAACCGTAGGCGCAGGCGGAACATGTCCGAGTACGGCAGCTATCACCTCTTATGGGCTACAGGGAGGAAAATCAGAATTTTCAGGGAGTGGCGTTACAACCATCACTGCAAGCGGTGGAACGGGCGGCGGCGGTGGCAATTCTGCCACACTCGCAGGCTCTGGAGGGAGACTGGGTGGGGTTTATGGTTTTATTAATATCATCGCAGGCACAGCCCCTTATAGTGCCAGTACAGCCACAGTCGATTTTTTGGGCGGCGGTGGGAGCGGTGCAACAGCAGGTATAGCTACAACAAGTAGTGCTTTGGCTAATGTGTCCACTATTACTCAAGGCACAGGATATACGATGGCACCCACTGTCATTGTTACCTCTGCGACGACAGGTACTGGCGCGGGTGCAACCGCATTAATCAATCCAAATATAAATGCAGGGGGTACAGAAACACTTGGTGTAGATGGCACTGCGGGTGTTGTTGCTACAAGTGGTGGCGCAGGTGGTGCAGGCGGTAATGGTGGCGCAGGTGGTGCAACAAATACGACAATCGGCGCAGTCGGTATGGTTGGTACAGCTCCCGGCGGTGGCGGTGCAGGGGGGTATGCCAGTAATACAACACCCGCCACTTCTGCAAGAGGTGGTATTGGTGGTAATGGTCAAGTAACATTAACCTACGCAACTATCCCCGTCGAATTGGTCTCTTTTGATGCCAAACGTAATCAAAAATCAGCTTTACTTACTTGGAAAACCGCTACCGAAAGAGAAAATGCCGTTTTCAATATCGAGCAATCTTCAAATGGTACAGACTTCCAAACCATCGGTCAAGTCAAAGGTAATGGTACATCAAATATTGTGCACTCTTACAATTTTGAACACACGACCCCCTCAGTCGGCATCAACTATTACCGCTTAAAGCAAATAGATTTTAATGGTAAATCCGAAAACAGTCCGATTCGATCCGTCCTATTTGGCAAAACAGGTTTGGTTATCAAAACAACTTTGGTACACGATGCTCTTGATATTGTCACTTCTGACGAAACAATCACCCCCCTCAGTATTTTCAACACCGCAGGGCAAGAAGTTTTTACAGCCAAAGTCCAAGGCGCGCAACGCTTGACTATCAGCACTTTACCCGCTGGTACATACATCGTTCGTACAGCCACAGGTGATGTCGGACGCTTTATAAAACAGTAATTCATACCGCCCAAAATATTATGGGAACTTCAAAAGTTCCGAGAACATGGGTTAAATAGCCTTTGCCCAACGTCCGAGAAGTGCTCACGAACGCCCGAGAAGTGCTCACCGAACGTCCGATAAGTGCTCACGAACGCCCGAGAAGTGCTCACCGAACGTCCGAGAAGTGCTCACGAACGCCCGAGAAGTGCTCACGAACGTCCGAGAAGTGCTCACGAACGTCCGAGAAGTGCTCACCGAACATCCGCGAAGTGCTCACGAACGTCCGAGAAGTGCTCACGAACGTCCGAGAAGTGCTCACGAACGTCCGAGAAGTGCTCACGAACGTCAAACCTTATAAAAGGGCAGACTGTTAACACAACATTTTTTACCAATTTTATCTCAATCTTTTAATTAATAACAAGGATGGAAAAGAAGTTTTACAAAGGTTTTTCTGTCCACGGCTTGCGTGAGTTTGTTTTACAAGTTTGAACACATGCTGCGGGTCTATACATCGTTCGAACAGACACGGGCGATGTCGCACGCTTTGTTAAAGAATGATTTAATGGTAAATGGTGAATTTACTGAAGGTGGCAAAATATTCACCATTCACCATTAAAATATTCACCATTAAAATAAGCAGTGTAAATTCTTTTCATATATTTTGTGTTAACCCTTCTCCTCTTTTTGATTTTGCTTTTTACTAAAACAGGATGTGAAATATAGTGATATAGCAAAGCAAATAATCAAAAAGAGAAGAAGGGTTTTTTTTGAAAAAATGACACCTAATTCGTGTAATTTGTGTCACCGCTAAATAAATAAAGATGAGATTAACCAATGCCTTATTTCTATTACTTTTATGCCCGTTATTGACTTACGGCGGCAGCCCTTTATCCAAAAAAATAACCAAAGTCTTAAAGAAAACTATCATCGCCAAAGCAGATTCGGCTTTGAGGATGAAACCCATAACCGTAACAGCAGAACAATGCGAAAGGTCAGCAGGCGGCGTACATGACTTTTATTCAGAAGGGGATTATTGGTGGCAAAACCCCGCCGATACTGAGGGGGCATATATTCAACGCGATGGACAATCAAACCCGAATAACTTTGTGGCACACCGCAGGGCGATGGTGCGGTTCAGTCAAATCATCGGTTCATTGGCTTCTGCGTATGTGATTACAGACGATGAAAAGTATGTCAAACAGGCTTTTTTACACTTAAATGCTTGGTTTATTGACGAAAAGACCTACATGAATCCTTCTTTGCTCTATGCACAAGCCATCAAAGGAAAGGTGACAGGCAGAGGCGTAGGCATCATTGATATGATACAAATGATGGAAGTGGCGCAAGGCATCCACGTCATGCAACACGCCAAAAGTGTTAATCCAAACGACTTGAATAAAATTAAAAATTGGTTTGCGCAATACCTCGATTGGATCACGACACACCAATACGGTATTGACGAAAGAGACGCTAAAAACAACCACGGCACTTGTTGGGTCATGCAAGTCGCGTGTTTTGCCAAACTAACGGGCAATCAATCCCTTTTGGATTATTGTAAAAACAGATACAAAACCGTTTTGCTGCCCAATCAATTAGACCCAAACGGCAGTTTCCCCTTAGAACTCAAGCGCACAAAACCGTATGGCTACTCGCTGTTCAATTTAGATGCGATGACCAGCGTGTGTCACATTCTTTCAGACGAGAAAGAAAACCTTTGGGATTTTGCATTAACAGACGGGCGGACGCTCAAAAAAGCAGTTGATTTCATGTATCCTTTTGTCGAAAACAAAAACTCCTGGACATATCCGCAAGACGTGATGTATTGGCAGGAATGGCCCGTTGCACATCCTTTTTTGCTCTTTGGTTTCAAAAAATACAAAAACAAAAAATGGTGGACAACATGGAAACGCCTCGAACATTTCCCACAAACAGAAGAAGTGATTAGGAATTTACCTATTCGTAATCCTTTGATTTGGATAGGGTAAAGTTTTTTTGCGAACATACCCCCCTCCGTATTTCCCCATTATCGTCAAGGTGTCCTTCGTCATTGCGAGGCGATACGACTCACAATGACGAAAGAGTACCTCGCAATGACAAAGGTGTTCATGGCAATGACAAAGAGGCATTAGCAATTAAGCTGTTACATTATTATAATTTTAAGCATCAAAAAAAATGAAAAAAGTCTTATTCATCGCTCTATTAGCTTGCCTTTTTCCAAAAGGCATCATGGCACAAGACAATGCACCAAAAACCTACAAACCCGTTGAACTCCCAACAGGTTTTACAGCACAACTCAATGTCGTTTATACAAAAGTCAAACTCACGTTTCGTTGATTTTACAAACGGAAAAAAAGAAATATCGTAACCTTGCGTATGCAAGTAGAACGAATAGATGATGTACCCTTAATCTGTAG